>DASVST010000511.1:0-11654 GCA_036387965.1 Segetibacter sp.
AGTGGTTGTGTTTTAGAGTTTTCAATCGCAGCTTGTAAGTTGTCTATTGACTTTTTACCAAAGCCTTCCAGTTTGCTGATCGCATCAAAATTCAAAGTGTAAATACCTGGTATATCTTTTAATAGACCTAATGCGTAAAACTTTCGAATGTTTGCATCGCCAAAGCTTTTTATATCCATGGCATCCTTGCTTACAAAATGGATCATCCGCTCTACAACCTGTGCGGGACATTCAATGTCTATGCATCTCCATACAGCTTCTCCTTCTTCCTTTGATAACGCACTTGAGCAAACCGGACACTCTTTTGGAAACATAATATTCGTTTCACTTCCATCTCTTACTTCAGGTAGCGATCTAACGATGTATGGAATAACATCACCTGCACGTTCAACTAAAACACTATCGCCAATCTTCAGATCCTTTTCTCTAATCAACTCTTCGTTGAATAAAGAAATAGAACCAACTGTTATACCCCCAATCGGTATCGGATCAATTTTAGCAACAGGTGTAATTGCTCCTGTTCTTCCTACCTGGAACTCTACGGTGCGAAGTTTACTTGTTCCCTGCCTTGCCTTAAATTTAAAAGCCATTGCCCAACGTGGATGATGTGTTGTCATCCCAAGTTTTTCCTGTAGTTCCAAGTCATTTATCTTGATAACCATACCATCAATCTCGTATGGCAATTCATCACGCATTTTTTCATATTCCCCTACATGATCAATAACTGCCTGTATACCTTTCACCACAAGTTTTTCTTTTTGCGGGCTTCTGAATCCAATATTCCAGAGCATTTCTAATGTGCCTGCATGTGTGGTTAGCAGTTCTTCTTTTTCTGCAGCAATTTTCTTCTCTTCTAGCTTTGAGATATAACTGACATGATATACGAACGCCTCAAGACTTCTCCGGGCAACTTCCTTCGGATCTTTCATTCTTAAACTTCCTGAAGCAGCATTTCTCGGGTTTGCTAAAGGAGCAATGCTTTGTTCTGCAAGCCAATCATTGTATTTTTTGAAAGATGTTTTTGACATTAAAACTTCACCACGAATCTCAACTTGTTGTATGCCATATTCTGAGAATGCAGCCGTTAACGGGATAGATCTTATCTGCTTAATGTTGTTGGTTACATCTTCTCCATCTACACCGTCTCCGCGGGTAGCACCCCGTATCAAAAGATCATTTTCATAAATAAGTGAAATACTACCTCCGTCAAACTTCGGCTCAATACAATATTCTACTTCTGATAGTCCCGACATTTCTCTCGCTTTTCTGTCCCAATCTCTAAGATCATCAGCATTGTAACTATTTGAAAGGCTAAGCATGGGTACAATGTGCGGAACAGTTTTGAAAGTTGCATTTAAACTGCTGCCAACACGTTGGGTTGGGGAGTTTGACGTTACAGTTTCGGGATGATCTTTTTCAATCGCTTCTAGGAGTTTGTATAACTGGTCGTATTCAAAATCGGAGATTAGCGGATCGCTGACTACGTAATACCTATGCTCGTGAAAGCGAAGAACACTTCGAAGATCTTCGATTTCATTAAGTAGGTTTTCCTTGCCTGGACTTGCAAGAAAGTGCTGTGTAAGTTTTTGCAGATCTTTTGTTTGGGTAGTAGAATACATAGGGCTTGTTACAGCACAAAGTTATACAGAATGAATACTTATCATGCACCTCATTCTTTATACTGCTGTCATGTATGTGTTTGAAGAGTGCGAACCTTCGACAGGCCTAAGGATAAACTGCCACGCTGCTATGGAAAACTGAATTTGAACCGAGCGTGGCAACGATGATGCTATGAAAAACCAAAGCTGGTACCATAAAAAAGCCCCGAAACAGTTCGGAGCTTCAAGTTCATTAGGTTATTTATTATTGGAAAGGCACCTCTTCGCCCCTGTTATTTATATAAGCTACTCTTCCTGTATTTAGTCTTATTTCGTACACAGTTTCTCTGCCCGGGCGGTCAACTCGTGAAATACGGGTAAAGTCTGTAACCGCACTTTGCCTGCTTCTGAATGAATTAACAGGTTCAGGCAATGTGCCAACGAGTGGCAATTCAGTTCGGGTTTCCAGTTGACTTCCGTTTGCATTATAGGTTGATGAAGTCCACAAATCGCCAGCACGATACCGGGCTGAAAAAGTGTTCAACGCATTATCTCTCGTCCATGTTGCGCCTCTTATGGCAGGAAAATCGCGTGTGAAACCCGAGATGATTGCAGTAGGAGGTGTCCATTGATTTTCTCCAATCTGGTTTGTTCCCCACTGGCTTTCGCCAACCATGTTGGTCGACCAGTTCTTTGTTGTATTGTCCTGGTTTTGTGCCTGGGATGCAACCTGGTTTCCGTTGATCGCATTCATCTGCACACGGTTTATATCTGTGGTGTTGCTTCTTTCCTGTTCACGTGTTGTTGGCTTACCTGGTATGTGTGCGGGGTTGCTGGGTGTAACAGGAATGGTACCTGGTATGGTCGTATTCATTTGAACACCTGTGTTAGTTACGCTGTTTGTTCCCGTAGTAGTTGTTGAGGTATTAGAGCCTGCATTAGTGTTTGCTGCAACCACTGTACCTGAAGTTCTCGAATTCTCCGTTGTTCCTGTATTTACATTAGTGTTGCCGCCACTTGCGGGTACGGTTATGCCGTTGATAACAGTGGAGTTAGTAGCTGTTCTATTTGCAGCAGCGGCAGAATCTCTGAGCCGCTGGTTTATACGGTCCCTTACATTATCAGGCTGGCTGGTGGTGTTTGTATTATTGTTGACTCTTTGAGTTGTAGTGGCTTTTGATCTTTGTGTGGAGGATTGCGCTTTTTTAGTTGTTGTGGAACGTGTTTGTGCCGATAATCCTCCTAAACAAAATGCAAACACCACCACTATTGATATCCTTTTCATACAACATCATTTTAGTTATGAGTCGCAAAGAATGGGCCGCATGCGAAAACAAGCTGAAGGTGTCTGTCTGTACAGGAATAGTGTTGAATATAATGGGCAGAAAAGATCTGCTTCAAAGCATGGTATTGTTAACGTTTGAAGTAGTGATCAGGTATACAATCAGCGGATGGTAATTACTTCTATTCGTAACTTCTTTGCCTGTTTTATTATTTCGGTTCTTATAGCAGCTTTCATATCTTCAGGCAAGTCGCCATCTATTTTATATAACAACCCACGCGATACACGATCATCAATTATTCTGAAATTTACATGTTCTTCAAGTCCTTTTTGTTGTGTAAAATCGGGGTAAGAAGAATTGAGTTTTTTGACCGCCAGGTTTAAAGAAGCATAAGCATCTGACCATTCTCTGCTTGAAATTCTATTTTAATTCAAGGTAGACAGGGCAATGATCACTGTGCTTTGCTTCAGGAAATATCTTTACATCTGCAATTCTATCCTTCAGGTTTTCCGTTACTGAAATGTAATCAATGCGCCATCCTTTATTATCCATTCTGTTCGTTGGTCGCATAACATTCCACCACGAATATTGATGCGGTTCTTTATTGAGGTGCCTGAAGCTATCTACATAACCATTTGAGAGAAACTTATCCATCCATTCTCTTTCTTGTAGTAAAAAGCCTGTTGTCTTGTGACTTGTCTTGGGGCTATGCACATCAATTTCAGTGTGTGCGATGTTATAATCTCCACATATAACTAGTTGGCTTCGGGTTTGTCGTAAGGTGTTTAAATAATCAAGAAACTCATCTAACCAAACGTACTTATAAGCCTGTCTTGTTTCGCCACTCGTTCCAGAAGGAAAGTAAACGCTGATGACTGTGATGTCTCCAAAGTCCGCCTGCATAACTCTGCCTTCAAAATCACTTTGCTCGATGTTATTGCCGCATACAACATTGTTGGGTGTAAGTTTGGTGAGAATTGCAACGCCACTATAGCCTTTCTTTTGGGCACAAAACAAGTGTGTTTCATAACCAGCAGATTCAATTGAAGCAATATCTATATCTTCTTTGTTAGCTTTTATTTCCTGCAGACAGATTATATCTGCAGGGTCTGTTTTCAACCAATCAACAAAGCCCTTTCTCGTTGCACTTCGTATGCCATTTACGTTGTATGATATGATCCGCATTGTGCAAATTTAAAGTGCAATTTAGGGGAACAGATTTTGAATAGACAAATGGAACAAACTTCAATATGACAAAAAAGATAAAGGTGATAAATAACAGGTTGGAAGAATACCTGGAAGGACCGAGAAGCAGACGTAAGGAATTTTTGTTTTCGTGGAAGGTTTTCATGCAGTTTATAAAAGCGATTAGGACGCTGCATTTTATTGGACCTTGTATTACGGTTTTTGGGTCCGCACGATTTAAAGAAGGTCATAAGTATTATGAAGCATCGAGGGAATTTGGAAAGCGAATTGCAGAAATGGGATTGACAACCATGACTGGCGGCGGACCCGGAGTTATGGAAGCTGCAAACCGTGGAGCGTTTGAGAACGGGGGATATTCTGTGGGATGTAATATTCAGTTGCCCTTCGAACAGCAGGAAAATCCTTACCTGCACAAGTCGTTTACGTTTAAACATTTTTTTGTACGGAAAACGTTGCTGGTAAAGTACTCTTATGCCTTCATTATAATGCCTGGTGGCTTTGGTACAATGGATGAACTTTTTGAAACGCTCACATTAATACAAACCAAAACCATCACTCAATTTCCTGTAGTATTGTATGGTAAAGATTTTTACCAGCCCTTGATGGATTATATGCACTACTTATCAGGTCAGGGTACTGTAAGTGAAAATGATTTAAAACTGGTTCTTTTAACCGATGATTACGATGAAGCTATGGAGCATATAAGAACTTATATAACGGGGAACTATACGATCAAAAAAAGACCGAAGCCATTTTGGGGATTTTTAGAAAGAGCCTAACTGTTGAGCTAAGCTCTTTTTATAGTTTAATGTATTTATGCGTCGTACTCAAGGACGGGTCTTAACCATCTTTCAACTTCTTCAAGAGGCATGTTTTTCCTTTTGGCATAATCTTCCACCTGGTCTTTTTCTATTTTGCCAACACCAAAATAATGGCTTTGCGGATGTGCAATATACCAGCCACATACCGATGCAGGAGGATTCATAGCAAGACTTTCGGTTAGTTCTACACCGATGTTTTCGGTAACATTTAGCAGATCAAATAATTTTATTTTTTCTGTATGGTCGGGGCAGGCTGGATAACCGGGCGCCGGCCGTATCCCTGCATATTCTTCACGTATCATCTGCTCACTTGATAAAGTTTCATCTTTTGCATAGCCCCAGTATTCTCTCCTCACTTGCTCATGTAAGCATTCTCCAAACGCTTCTACAAAACGGTCTGCCAGTACCTGCACCATTATCTTATTATACTCATCGTGATCTGCTGCAAAGCGATCAATATGTTGTCTCGCACCATGAACAGTTACAGTGAAAGCACCCATGTAATCTGTTTCGCCATTTGCTGGTTTGATAAAATCCGCCAGGGAAAAATTTGGCTGTCCGGGTGCCTTTTTCAACTGTTGGCGAAGACATTCAAGCTTGACTTCTCCATCGCTGGTTTGTAAAATAATCGTGTCTCTATTGTTAGTGACTGCAGGCCAAAATCCAATTACACCATCAGCAGTAAACCAGTTTTCTTTTACAATAGTATCAACTAGTTTTATTGCATCATTGTATAACCTGGTTGCTTCTTCGCCGAAAATTTTATCAGTCAAAACTTCAGGAAAACGACCGGGCATTTCCCAGCCGATAAAGAAGGGTCCCCAGTCAATGTACTTTGCAATTGTTCCTAAATCAAAGGATTTAAAAACTTTCACTTCGGCGATGGAAGGTTTTGTTGGTTTGTATTTTTTCCAGTCGATGTATTCTTTTACGATCGTTGCCTCTTCGTAAGCAATTAGCTTTTTGTGCTTATGCTTGTTCATGAATTGCTGGCGAACGCCTTCATATTCATCTTGCGTTTGCTTAAGATATCCAACGCTTGTTTCTTTGTTCAAGAGTGTGCTTACAGCAGTAACACTTCGCGATGCATCTAATACATAAACTACACCTCCAGGATACTCAGGAGCAATTTTGACTGCTGTATGTGTACGTGAAGTTGTTGCGCCACCAATTAACAATGGCTGCTTCATGTTGCGACGCTTCATCTCTTTTGCAATGTGCACCATCTCATCAAGCGACGGAGTAATTAAGCCGCTTAATCCAATTACATCTGCGCCAACATTTACAGCTTCGTTCAAAATTTTATCAGCAGGAACCATTACGCCAAGGTCTACAATATCGTAACCGTTACAACCAAGTACAACACCAACAATGTTTTTGCCTATATCATGAACATCACCTTTCACAGTAGCTAATAATATTTTGGGGGCACCTGCGCCTTCTTCATTTACCGTACCCGCTAATAGATGTGCTTGTTTGCGCTCTTCTTTTTCTGCTTCGATAAAGGGTGTAAGAACAGCAACACTTTTCTTCATCACCCTTGCGCTTTTTACCACTTGTGGTAAGAACATTTTTCCTGATCCAAAAAGGTCTCCAACGATGTTCATTCCATCCATTAACGGACCTTCAATAACATCAAGTGGTTTTGGATATTTTTGTCTTGCCTCTTCGGTATCTATTTCTATATAATCTGTTATTCCATTTACCAGGGAATGAGACAAGCGCTTCTCAACAGGCTCATTTCTCCATGCTTCATCCTTTACGATTTCTTTACCCTTTGCTTTTACGGTTTCGGCGAACGCCAACAGTTTGTCTGTTGATCCTTCATGGCGGTTTAGAACAACGTCTTCGCAAAGCTCTCTTAGCTGCGGTTCTATCTCACTATAAACCTGGAGCTGTCCTGCGTTTACAATTCCCATGTCCATACCTGCTTTGATAGCATGATACAGGAACACAGCATGTATTGCTTCACGTACGTGATCGTTACCACGAAAGGAGAATGAAACGTTACTTACACCACCACTTACTTTGGTAAGCGGCATTTTTTGTTTGATCTCTTTTGTTGCTTCTATGAAATCAACAGCGTAGTTATTATGTTCTTCGATACCTGTTGCGATAGCAAAAATGTTTGGGTCGAAGATGATATCCTGCGGATCGTATCCTACTTGTTCTGTAAGTATCTTATATGCTCTTTCGCATATCTCAACTTTACGCTCCTTAGTATCTGCCTGACCTTGTTCATCGAAAGCCACAACTATGATAGATGCTCCATAAGCTTTGCAGGTGAAGGCTTGTTCAATGAACTTTTCTTCCCCTTCCTTCATGCTTATAGAGTTCACGATACACTTTCCCTGCACACACTTTAAACCTGCTTCAATAATCTCAAACTTAGAGCTATCGATCATGATCGGAATCTTAGCAATGTCTGGTTCCGCTTGCAAAAGATTAAGGAAGGTGGTCATTGCATGTACACCCTCGAGTAACGCATCGTCCATGTTGACGTCTAAAACCTGCGCGCCATTTTCCACCTGTTGGCGTGCAACAGATAGCGCTTCTTCATATTTGTTATCGCGTATTAAACGTGCAAACTTTTTAGAGCCAGTTACGTTTGTTCTTTCGCCTACGTTTACAAAGTTTGTTTCTGGTCTTACAACTAAAGGTTCTAAACCGGAGAGGCGTAAGTAAGGTTTGATTACTACTTGTTCTGACATTATGCTAATTCTTTTTCGATAACAGGTAAAAGACGGGGTTTGAAGTTTTTTACCTGTTCTGCTATATGTTTTATATGATCTGGTGTAGTGCCGCAACAGCCACCGACAATGTTGACAAAACCTTGCTGTGCCCACTCTTCAATAATGTGTGCTGTTTCGTGTGGTTGCTCATCGTATTCGCCGAATGCGTTGGGTAAACCTGCATTGGGATATGCTGATGTATAACATTCTGCTATCTGGCTAAGTTCTTCAATGTGTGGACGCATTTCTGATGCACCTAATGCACAGTTTAATCCAACACTTAAGGGTTTTGCGTGACGGATTGAAGTATAGAATGCTTCTAGTGTTTGACCGCTTAATGTTCTGCCTGATGCATCGGTTATTGTCCCGCTGATCATGATTGGCAGCTCAGCAATTTTGTTATCGCGGAAGTATTTTTTTGCAGTGAAGATCGCAGCTTTTGCATTGAGTGTGTCGAAGATCGTTTCGATCAATAAGATGTCTACACCTCCGTCTACAAGACCTTTTATTTGTTCGGTATATGCTGTTGCAACTTCGTCGAAAGTTACTGCACGATAGCCTGGGTTATTTACGTCGGGGGATAGGCTGAGTGTTTTATTTAAAGGGCCGATTGCACCGGCTACGTAGCGCGGTTTTGATGGATCCTTTGCTGTGTATTCATCTGCTGCAATGCGGGCACACTTTGCAGAAGCAACGTTTAACTCGTAAGCAAGAGATTGCATATCGTAATCTGCCATTGCTATGCTTGTACTGCTGAATGTATTTGTCTCGATGATGTCAGCGCCTGCTTCAAGATATTCTTTGTGGATGCCGATGATGATATCGGGCTGGGTAATACTTAGCAAGTCGTTGTTGCCTTTTACATCGGTATGCCAGTCTTTGTATTGCTCGCCGCGGTAATCTGCTTCTTCAAGTTTGTGGCGTTGGATCATTGTGCCCATTGCGCCGTCAATGATGAGGATTCGTTGTTCAAGTTGTTTCCTGATGTCCATAATTCAAGTGTTTTATAAATATTAAAGCATTGCATACATCTTGAAGCATTGCTGTAGTTGAAGTGTGTCCTTCGACTTCGCTCAGTATAAACTATACTTAAGTTCAATCACTGCGTTGCCTTTGAACTGAGCGTAGCAACGATGCTAAATAGAATTGCTGACGCTGACCTCAAAAAAAATTAAACTAAACTATTAACGAGAAACAAACTGGAGAATATGACAGAGTGGTTTCGTTTATTAGTTCAGCATTCTAAAATCAGCAGGATGAACAATAAACAAATCCGCCTGCTGAAGTGGTGCAAATTTATAACAAGAAAGCCGTACTGCAAAATTGGTACGGATTTCATGCTGGTAGTGTTGAAACGTTATTCTTCAGTCTTATTCTTGCGACCGATGTAGAAAACCCGTGCGATATTAAAACCAAAATGAATGTCGCCTTTACCCCAACGTCCATCTGTTTCCGTTATGAACGTGCTTTCAGTCATGCCGGTTGAGTTGGTAAAATGTAGCTGGAAAACGTGTCCACCTGTTTCAATGTCTACACCAAAAGATAGAGAGTTGTAGGTATTCGGGAATTTATACTCAGGAAGTACATAATAGTACTCTCCGTTTATGCTAACACGTTTGGATATTTTTTGCCTTCCGCCAATACCCATGGCAAATATGGCATTTGGTTGGTTAGCTGTTTGCACCACATTATAATGTAAGAAGGTCGGCATGAGTTGGAGTGAAAAGTTGTCGTTGAATTTTCGCGCTACTAATAACTGTCCGACATAATACAATCTATCACTAAATGGAGTTTTGACGGCGGGATCCGCATTTCTTAAAGTTTGCAACATCGTACCTCCCATTAATGCAACACTAACAGGCATACTTTTATACCCGGACGACTGGCGTAGTAACTTGTACTTCGCAAATGCATCGTATTGTTTTTGAAATGTGCTGCGACCGACTCCAATCATCAACCTATCAGTAACACCATAATCGCCGCCCATGCGCATACTCGCATTGTCTAAACCAAACAGTTCGTAAAGGCCGCGGTTTAATGTACTGAAGCGATGAGATATTTTGATGTCTAGTATGCCCTTGCCAACGTTTTCAACAGTGTGTCCGTTGATTAGGCGTGTTGTTTTAAAGGTGGCAGTTGTATAATCAATACGAGTTGAATCTTTCCTCTTATTTTCTTCATCCTGCATTTTAAATAGATCAACATCCTGGGCAAGGATTCGCATACATAAGATGGAGCATACACCAAAAGACGCAAGCTTTTTTATCATAATGGGATTAGTTTATTGGTACTGACAATCTACTTTTACGGCAATTGTTTCAGCAATTTCCTTTCCTATTCGCGAACCACCGATTTTATAATCTTTCAGTTTCAGGTTGAAGTTACTCTTTGCAGTCACTTTGCCATTTTTCACTGTGATTGTACCATTTGCAAGAACATCTCGTGTAACACCATGGATCGTTAGCTTACCTTTTGTTTTTGTAGGATAGGTGCCATCTTTCGCAAAATTTATATCCTTTATGTTTGTGATAAAACCTTTAAAATCTGCCTTTGGGAATTTCGAGCTTTCAAGATAGTTTTCGTTAAAATGATCTTCCATCAATTGATTATCAAATTGAAAACCTTTTATTAGAAGACTGAATACTAATTGACCATTTGAAGAAAGGAGTTTGCTTTCTACCTCGCTGTTTTTAGCTTCAATATCTTCTAAAGGAGAACTGGATGCAAAAGATATTTTACCGGATTTTGTACTATACAACTTCTGTGCATTCACATTGATGGTTAATGCAACAGCAGTTATCAAAATTAATAATTGTTTCATTTATCGATATGGGTTTGATCTAAAAATCATCTTACAATAACAGCTTCGCGTATCCTTACATCACTAAGTAGTCCACTACAGAAACCTTTAATGGTAACACTAAAGCCTACCGTTAAATTTGCTTCATCTTTCAGCGTACAAAAAACTCCTGACATAGGATCCTCTGAACTCAGCATCACGGTTACCTTGCCATCCTGGTTATTACTAACTTCTGAAACTGTACCTGTTACCTGTACGACCTTATCAAGATATTTTGCGTTAGCCTCTGCTTCATTTGCCTGGTAATCTTTTACTAGTTGAGCAGCAGTTACTTCGATTCCGGTTTGGTTAGTAACGGTACGGTTTGGCTTATTCAGGTAAAACCAACCGACAATCCCTACAGTAATCAGCAGTAAAATGATAGCTGTTAATGTTCTATAACCACGCTTAGTCATAAAAAATATTTCTGCGCTAAGTTAAGTATAGCTTATTTGACAGAAAGGTTAATATGGATGAACGTGAACTCGGAGCTTAGCCTAACTTACATACTGCGAAACAGGTAAACGATTGCTTATGCTGCGTGCTAATGTCATTTCATCAGCGTATTCTAACTCGCCGCCAAAGGCAATTCCCCTTGCTATTGTTGTTACTTTGCACGAAAGCTGTTGAATCTTTTTTTGAATGTAGTATATAGTCGTATCGCCCTGGATGTTTGGATTTAAAGCAAAAATGAGTTCTTCGATCTCTTCTTTTTGAATCCGCTGCACAAGGCTTTCAATATTTACCTGGTCAGGTCCAATTCCATCGAGCGGAGAAATTACTCCACCTAAAACGTGATAGGTGCCATTAAACTGCTGCGTACTTTCTATTGCAATTACATCTCTTATATTCTCAACCACACAGATTATATGTTGATTGCGCATGCTGTTTGCACATATTGAGCATATATCTGCATCGCTTATGTTTGAGCATCGCTGGCAAAACTTTATGTCGTTGCGCATTTTTGCTATTGTTTCTCCGAACTGCTGCACATCTCCTGCATCTTGTTTTAATAAATGCAACACCAGCCGGAGCGCAGTCTTTTTGCCAATACCTGGAAGCTTTGCAAATTCATTTACCGCATTTTCTAAGAGGGAGGAAGGAAGTTGCATAATGCAAATTTAAAGACGACTGATGAGAGATGGTAGACAAAAAGTTTTAATAATTATAGAGTT
>DASVST010000512.1:0-40983 GCA_036387965.1 Segetibacter sp.
AAAGTATTAGCTATAGTAACATGGCATACAGCATAAACACTGTTGCAAAAGGATTTATCTACGAAAATGGTGTGCTGCTTGACTCTATAGCAATGCCGGTACAAATGAGTGTTCCTCCTACAACTGCCCAGGCGTCTTTTACCCTTATAGGCACAGACTCATTATCCTTTCCTGCAGGAACTCCTGTTATGGGAGGAGGTCAATCAACTACTGCTTCAGGTGCAAAAATTAAGCTTGAGCAGAACAAATTATACCTTACACAACATTTTAATGAATCTCAAACTTCTACTATCCAGGGAGTCAGAATTAAAGAATCAAAACAGGCGAAATTGGTTAGTCAGTTTCAGCGCATGTAGGATTTTATTTTTATTTCTTTTGCAAAGTGAACATACCTTGAACTTCTTCTAAAGACCTGCAAGGGCAGAAAAACTTTCCTTATCATTTTCATGTATCACCCAGATACACCAAATCACTGCACTGTCCAACCAGCATCTATCGATAATGCGATACCTGTAATAGTTGCAGCCTCTTTTGAAGCAGAAATAAACACATTGCTGCAATTGTTTCTACAGGGATAAACTCTTTTATGGCATGCTTTGCAAGAAAAACTTTTTGCATCACTTCGTCATCATCCAATTCATGAACTTTTGCCTGATCAGATACTTGCTTCTCAACTAAAGGGGTTTTAACGTAACCTGGACAGATGGCATTACAGGTTATACATGATTTGGTCCTTCTAAAGCGGCTGTTTTTGTAAAACCTACAAGGCCGTGTTTTGCTGCAGGTCGGAACTTTCATTCCAGTTTCATGCATTGGTATTTAGTTCCGTCAATATAAAGATTGCAGCCCGTAACTACATTTTGTTCGTTTCTATAAAACTCCACCTGGGCATTTAAAATCTTCAAAAAAAACTTTGTGTCTGTCTCTGGAAATAACTGAACCTTTGAATTAAGCAGGGGTCCTTCTGCCATTAAACTATTATCTACAACTGATATAATCAAGGGGACGGGTAACAGTTCATACTTTCCTACATAATCTTTAAAAATTTGGGGATCAACAGCGCTTACCTGCCTTACACGTGATTTTCTTGTTAGTAAATAACGCTGAATTGACTGATACGCTTTTTGTTCTTCCGCGAAGTTTGCGTTTGGATGACTCGCTTGCAAAGCATTTAACGATGTATAAAACTCCGTTGAATCCCTCATCCACTGAACACTCGTTTTGCTACCAGTTTCGTGTTTTACAAAATGCCTGAGAAAGGCTAACGCAAATGGTGAGTTAAGCAAATTTCCGCTTCCTAAAGAAAATGGTCTTGATAAACCATCACTGTTGGCAAGAATAATGAGGCTTATATTTTGTTCAGGTAGTTTTATGTACAACGAGGAGTATGTAGACCACTGACCATAATGCCAGACCATTTTTTTCTCTCCCACCTTCTGAACAAACCAGCCATAACCATAAGGTGAAAGTGAGCCATCACTTAATACAAATAATTGCCACGCCTTTTCCTGTGAAGCAGTAGATAAGAACAGGTGTTTGTCTAATGCAATGTCGTATTTAACGAGATCAGTAACGTTTGACAGCAGTCCTGCAGATGCCGTTATTTTCTTGGGCGGATAAGGAGATAATACCATTTCATCTTCGCCGTATAAAGTATACGGTTTAGCTAAAAGCTTCCGGTATGATTTATATTTTGATTCATCCTCCAACACATCCTGCCCGGCAATGCTTTCCTTCATTTTTATTTTCGATAGAATGTTTTCTTCCAACACTTCTCTGTAAGATTTTCCTGTGATTTTTTCAATTACACTTTGCAGCAGTGCAAATCTATCACCGTTATAACGATACTTTGTCCCGGGCTTACCCTCCGAAGTATGTGTTAGAAAATGATATACTTTAAGTGAGTCACCTTTTATGCTATTGTCGTATTTACTGATGGGTTCATCAAGGTTTAGTTTGCCCTGTTCTGCCAGTTGGAATAATATAGTTGATGTAAATGTTTTAGTAAGCGAAGCAATACTGTACAACGTCTTTTTGGTTGCGGGAATTTTCCGTTCCCTGTCTGCCCATCCCATTGCACCTGCATGCAACAACTCCTGGTCTTTTACAACGGCATAGGATAAGCCGGGGATTTTCAGCATGTCTTTTAATTGCCTGAGTTCAGCTTCGAAGTTAGAGAGTGAATTGCTGGTTTGACTTAAAGCCATTTGGCAAATAAACATGAATAAACAAGTTAATTGCATTCCTTTTATAAAAGCCATAAGGTAGTTTTAGTCAAGGACGACTGTAAAACCATTTGGTTTCAAATAGGTGCATGTATTTTTTTATTTGCTGTTGTGTAACTAAATGTCATCTCATTCGTCATCTCTCCTGATGACCCAGGAATCCTTTCTCTCTTTTATTGAACCTTTACAGGAGAGGCTGTTTCGCTTTGCCTTAAAGTTTTTTCGTAATAGAGAGGAGGCGAAAGATCTTGTACAGGATGCAATTGTAAAACTTTGGCAAAAACGGGAGCATCTGGAAAAAGCCGGGAACAAAGAGGCATGGTGCTTTACCGTAGTAAAAAACTTAATCCTCGACAGGAAGAAGTATAATAACTACCGGGTAACAGATCAGCTTGAAAATAACTGTGAAACAAACGGCTTCTTCATAAATATTTCTGAATCGAACGATGTTATAAGGCAGGTTAAAAGAATAATAAGCAATCTGCCGCATAAGCAGCAGGTATTAATTCATTTAAAAGACATCGAAGGATTTAGCTATAATGAAATTGAAACAATAATGAACCTTAACAATGGCGAAGTAAAGACAGGGCTATTCAGGGCGAGAAAAGCTATTCGTGAACAATTAATACAATTAGATTCATATGGATTATGAACAAATAAAAAACCTCCTCAATAAATATTGGGCTTGCGAAACAGACGCTGCGGAAGAGCTGCAAATAAGAAAATACTTTAGTGAACAAGATGATCTGCCGGAAGATCTTGAGAAGGAAAGACATTTATTCGGCTATTATAGTAACGAAGCAAAAAGCCCTGTAGCAGGTGAAGACTTAACACAGAAACTTAAACAAACCTGGTTAGAAGAGCCTTCTGTAATAAGGATACCTGTATGGAAAACAATATTGAAGTATGCAGCTATAATAATTCCACTAGTAGTTGCAGGATATCTTTTTTACCAGGACACACAAAAAGATGCTCATGCCGTCTATTCAAAAGAAGACACTTTTAAAGATTCAGAAGAAGCAATTGCAGAAACTGAAAAAGCATTGATGCTCCTTTCCAAAAATTTGAATGATGGTTTAGAGAAGGCACAAAGCATAAAAGTATTTAGTGAGCCGGCACATCGCACAAAAGAAAACAACGAATAATGAACTTATTGATAAAGCCACCCACAATGAAAAAGACTTCTCTTCTTATAACTCTAATATTCTTTGGAGTTACAGTATTTAGCCAGGACAATGCCGTGGATAAACTCTTTCAACCGCTTCAGCAGAAGCATGCGTTGGACGTTACTGCTGTTTCTTCTAAAATGTTCAACCTGTTTTTAAAGAACAAACAAGGGAAAGAAAAAGATGAACTTGCTGCCGTCATTAAAAAGCTTGATGCGCTTAAAGTTCTAAGCAAGGAAAAACCTGCCAATGGACAAGAGCTGTTTAATAGCTCCGTGGTATTGATGCCAAAGGACTATGAAACTATCCTGGCGATAAAAGAGCGCAGTCGTAGTGCGCAATTTTTTACGAAAGAAAATAAAAGCGGGCAGATAACTGAACTGGTAATGATAGCCTGGCAATGGGGAAGGTTTATGATAGTAAGTTTAACAGGAGATATTGATCTGAACGATATTTCCAGGCTATCACAAACCCTCGACATGCAGGGCTTACATGAACTTAAGAAAGCAAAAAGTTAGGAAGTCACAGTGTTCCTTCTAACATTGCTTAACCGTTTTATTGTTGGCGAAGAACACAAACGCGAAAAGACCCGGTTAAATGATTAATTGCCATTTGATAGAATAACAAGCACCTATAAATCATCGTGCAATCTGCCATAAACGAACATCGCTGTCTGAGCTTGCACTTAAAATAGTCTTTCCATCTGGGCTGAAGTCTACATCATTTACATCATTAAAATGAGCAGTAAATGTCTGCAGCATTTTGCCGGTTCGCACATCCCAGAGGCGCATTGATATCCCCGGATCAAAGTGAGAGTCTCCAAATATCTCCTGGAGGAATTCGCCTATTAGAGGTTTATCTCTTCCCGCGGTAATCAATAATTCATCATCAGGACTGAAACAAACAGCCTGGGGATGTTCGGGTTGTTGTAATTCATTCAGTAACTTATTATCTCCTACCCTCCATATCTTAATTGTTTTATCATCACTTGTTGTAGCTAGCATTTTTCCATTATTACTGAAGGCTAATGATACAACAGCTTGTGAATGCCCGTATACTGTTGACAGGAGTTTTCCATCGTTCACGTTCCAGATCTTAAACGTATTATCAAAGCTTCCACTTGCAAGTTTACTTCCGTCTCTACTAAATTTTACATCCCATACTGTAAGGGTATGTCCCTTTAAATTGTTTATGCATTTTCCTGTTTCAACATCCCAAAGTTTAATAACCGACTCCTCTCCTCCACTTGCAATTAGTTTTCCATCAGGGCTTATATCAACTGTTCTGATAGTGTTACTGTGCCCCAAAAATTCTTTTCTTAGTGATCCGGAACTAACGTCCCACAGCCTTACGACGCCATCGTACGATGACGTTATCAAAGAGTTGCCATCGCCACTAAAACATAAATAGGTAAGTCCCGCGGGATGTTTTAAAACCTTCAATACTTTATCGGTGCGCATATCGATTATTACGGCAGTACTATCTACACTGCCGCTTGCAATTAAACTACCATCGGGACTAAATTTAGCAGACCAAACCTGAGATCGATGGTGTGAAAATACTTTCGTCGATTTTGAAACGTGATTACCTGTTTTAGGTGCCCGGTATAATAGCTGGTAATAGGTTAGTACGATTAAGATTACAAACAGCGGGAAAAGAAGGAACCACTTAATTCTTTTGTTTCTGAGAGAAGACATATGCTAGTTTTTAAGTGGGTTAAGTTTTAAAGAAGCTACTTTTTGTTTTAGCTGTTCATTCTTTGGATCAAGCTGAAGTGCTTTTTCAAAAGATGTTGTTGCTTTTGGTATATCTGAAGCCTTATAATAAGTATCCCCAAGGTGTTCGTATACAACGACAGATGTGGGATAATGCTCTGCGTTCATTTCGAGTAGTTCAATAGCATCTTTAATGCGGTTAGGATCGTTCCGTAAAAACCTGCTTATCTGGTTGATTTCGTCGTGGAGAGGTTTTATTTTATAGCCGTACTTTGCTGACAACTCAGCAAAATGATCTTTGATAATTTTAGCAGACATTGACTTTTTAAAAGCTGAGTTATTATACGGCAGATGCCAGTTAGGGTAGATATGCCTTAGCCCATCGTAGAATGCCTTCACCGGTTCTGATGTATGCAACTCTTCAGGGTAATAGATATACTTATAACTTGCTGGTGGTACATTCTTCCCCTTTAAAATAGAATCCAGTCTTGTTTGATTTTGATGAAAAGCGGAACCCTCATTCGCGTCACTAAAAAACAATAACGTGTTGCTAAACTGTTTGGGATCTATTTTTTTCGAAGCTTCAGCCAGCATCCGTTCATTATCCCATTGTAAGGAAGGACTGATGGCGATGAATGCATTAAACAAGCCGGGATGATTCACCATGCTATGTATGCCAAGCAAGCCCCCAAGCGAATGACCTGATAAGATACGGTATGGCGCTGTAGGATAATTACTCTCTACATAAGGCATTAATTCTTGCTTTAAAAATTGTAAAAACTTATCTGCTCCACCGCTTGTTCTTCCAAATGCATTTTTACTGGTATCAGGTTTTCCATCAGCCCCGATGTTCCAATTTGTAGGAGTTAAATCACGAACCCTGTTAGTGTTTTCTATAGCAACAATTATCAAAGAGGGGATGATCTTATAAGCCTCAGACAGGTATTGCACCTGCCCCGCAGCCAAAGCAATATGAGCTTCTCCATCTAACAAATAAAGAACAGGATAAGCTTCATCTTTTTTCATATTCAGGGGTGTATAGATATGAATTCTTCTATCCTCCTTCAGCACATCCGAATGAAGGGTTTGAACGACGATACGGGAAGGTGTCGTATCTGCAAATGCAATGGCTTGCACAGTGATACCGCAGAAAAGAAAAAGAAAAAACACGAGGGATTTGTTAATGAATGACATGATTTAAGGTTTAATTTTTAGACAATAGATTAGCTATCCATGAGCTTGACAGCGCATGCAGCAGTGTTTATTTATATGATGTTTGAATGATTAGTCTTCCCGATATTCTATAATGTCTCCCGGCTGGCAGTCTAACTCTTTACAAATTGCTTCCAGCGTAGATAATCGGATTGCTTTAATTTTTCCGGTTTTAAGTATTGATAAGTTTACAGTGGTTAATCCGATGCGTTCTGCCAATTCATTCGAACGCATCTTACGTTTGGCAAGCATAACGTCTAGATTTATAATGATTGGCATATTTATAATGTTAGATCTTGTTCTTCCTGAAGTAATAATCCCTGTTGAAAAATAGCAGCCATAAAAAATGCGAATACTCCTAAAATCATATGGAGAAAAGTAACAGAAACCAGGTTAGCCACTTCATCTCCTGAAACAGCAAGTACCAGTAGCATCAATATTGGTATCGTGAGGTTTCCAACATAAAAACGTTTTAGCCTGTTGACTCCTGAAGGGGTAAATAACTTTGGCTGGCGAAATGTTTTGAATATGTCGCTCAACAACCAAAAGAATAAGCCGTACAACAAAAAAGTAAGCATGGCTATTATGTTTGACCATGGATCATAAACACCGGTCAAAAAAGGCTGTCTCGTAAACGGAAAAAATATTACGTATCTATCGTCGCCTATATTACTAATTGGCAACGAAGAAATTGATCCGGTCTCCTGAAGAATTAGTACAAAAGAGCCGTATACTCCGGTTAGAACCTGGAACAGCACTGTTATTCTGCAGAAGTAAAAAAGTAGATTCGATATATACCTGACTGTCTTCATATAATGTATTGAAGAATCAAAAGTAGTAATTAATTAACGATAAACGATAATTTATTTTTTATTTTTATTTAGAAATCTCTCTTGTTGAAGTTTGGTGTTGCGGGAATTATTAGCCGAATGTCGGCAATGAGAATTCATTTTTTAATTCTTCTACCTAACACCAGACCTACTTTTTCTTAGAAGATTTTGCTACTTTATTAAACTCAAGTGCATGTTCAATCCAATAGTCCAGCTCCTTTTTTGATTGTAGAACGTCTTCATCTACGTGAACATATCCTTTCAATTCTTTTCCTTTCATTACCACAGGGTGGACACCGTTGCGGGTGATGGCATCTTCGTAAATGTCTGGGCTGATACGACACATTATTCTATTCTTCCCCGCGGCAATACACATTTTGCTGTTGACCATAAATGCAATACTGCCAAACATCTTTTTTTCTTCTACATCGGGTAGATGAGCAAATGCTTCTCTGATTCTGTCTGCTAATGTTTGGTTGTGTGGCATCGTATCTAAATCAATAAATTTGCTCGCTTGTTGCACACTTCAGGGCGGGGTTTATTCCAGCAGTTTGTTTGTTGTTGAAGGAACACGACAAACACGAAATAACTAAATTGTAGCTTAAAACAACAATACACCAAAGCAATGATAGTTAAAATTTTAGGACAAGGACTTGAAGCAACTTCTGAAGATTCCGTTGGAAACCACTTGATAAAGTTTTTGGCAGATACGAATTTTCATAGTCTTCACGTGATTACTGCCTTCACAAGTTTAGCGGCTATCAATGGATTACGGAAACATATTGAAAATGCAAAACATTTAAAGAGCATAACGATAGTTACTGGTGTAGACCAAGAAGGCACTTCGAAAGAAGCCTTAGAAGCATTAATGAATCTGGAAAAAAAATCCTATATATTCTTCGTTCCACCACCTTCACCAATATTTCACCCCAAAATTTACCTGTTTGAAGGAAAAAATATTTCACAATTAATTATCGGCTCATCGAACCTTACTGCAAGAGGACTTTTCACAAATGTTGAAGCCTCTTTGTTAGTTAGTATCGACAACAAAAATGCAACTGATAGAAAGAAGGTTGAAGAATTGAAACAATACTTCGCTGGACTTTACAATCGCAATGACGGAAATTTGAAATTCATCACTCAGGGGTTAATCGATAAATTAGTCAAGGCAAAAATAGTACCCACTGAAGCTGAAAGAAAGAAAGTTCAAGATCAAGTTGAAAAAAAAAGTAACTCAGATAACCAAAACTTCCTGTCCACCATATTCGAAAAAAGGAAACCTGCTCGAATACCAAAAGAGTTTACAGCAACCAAAAAAGTAGAAGGATCGGAAGATAAAAAAACTCGTTCGACAAAAAGTATCGAAACTTCTGAACTTTTATGGGAAAGTGGGCCACTTAAAGAAAGAGATCTAAATATACTCAAAGGCTCAAACACTAACCCTACAGGCTCAATGCTTTTCAAAAAAGGAAGGACTGAACGTATTGACCAAAAGCATTACTTCCGTGAGGAAATTTTTGCAGATTATAGAAGAAAACTTAAACTTGTAGCATGACAGAGTTACTATCCATGAAGGAAATCAGGAAACTTGATTCCACTTGTAAGAAAAAAAAACAATTTATAGGCAGGTTTGTTAGCGAAGGTTTTGCTGACAGAAGTTGTATTTATATCATTGCTGACGAAACCAAGACAAAATATGTTTTGAAATTTGTTTGGGGAGAAACAGTTAATCCGATTTGGGGACATCAAGTAAAAATGCCTAAAGCTGATATCGAAGCTTTAATCAATGGTAGAGACGAAATAGAAACTATTTTCCCAAGAAGAAACTAACATGCTTAAATTATTCTCAACAGAAAACAATAAGTTTTTAAAAACGGTACATAAATCAGAAGCAGAGTTAAATAAATTTTTATCTGATAATTGGAAACAGTTTTTTCCTCAATATCTATTTATTAAAAGTGAGTTTACTCTTGATGGAAATGTAAGAAGTAAAGGAGGTTCAGGCAGAATTGATATTCTGGCTTTCAATCCAAAAACAATCAAGTTCACAATTTTTGAACTGAAAAGAGATTTAGATAAAAATCTTCGAAACCAAGTAAGCGATTACAGAGATTTTATAGAAGACAGCTTTCATCGTGTTTACTTGCTTTCTACACAAAAGTATAATGTTGAATTGCCTAAACATGAGGTTATCTCGGAAGATAGTATTGAGGTTGTGTTAATTGCAAAACAATTTTCATCAAATGATGTGGAGAAAGCAAGAAAGAGCAAAAACGAGATAACGCTAATAAAGTATTGGTGGTTTGAAAGCCAGTTGCTACTTATTGATTACTTAAATAATGACCCTGATGATTTGATTGAAAAAGAAAATGCAGAAAAAATAAAAAGGATTAAATCAATCATTGACAATCAGCCTGAGCTTGCTGATGTAGAAGCATTCTTGTATAAGAAAGAGGAAGCAAAAAGACTTTTTAAGATATTTCATGAATATTTAAAGAACCTGTCACCTACTGAGATTGAGGTACAGACAACAAAAATCAAAGTTCAATCTGGCAATCAAACTTTTTCAGTTATTGGGTATGCTGGAAAAACAGGCAGGAAAAGTATTTTAGTTATCAATACAGATATTCATGAAGTAACTGCTTTAGGAGATATTGTGGATGATAGAGTTCGACCTAATGCGAAGAAAAAAGGAAGCTTAGGCAGTGAACGGTACGAAGTATTTATTACCACAGAAGAACAGCTTTCCGAACTTCTGTCAATTATTGAGGCAAACTTTTCTAATAGCAAGAGCTTATAGTAGAGGTGGTGATTGCCGATTAGAATTACAGAAAGTATAAGAGTGGGACGCAAGAAAAGCTTAATAGTAGAACAACCGTCTGTACATAAATTATACAAGTTTCATTCTCCTTGCAGTTCGTAACTTCATTGCACACTTCTATAATAAAATCAACATAATTTTCTTTGAGAAATTGGTTTTTCCAGACATTCAACAAGAAGTGGTTTTATTGCTTTGTGAAAAGAACAAAACAAAAAGACATAACATTGAACATATAGAGCTGCATAATGCCAGTGAACTTGAAAGACTTGACGTTGCAAGACTAAAAAGTCCTCAAAAAAAGATTGATTTTAAAAGCAACAAATGGACGTTCTATTTCTTAGACCAAGAAGAAATAGATTTTCTGGAAAACATTTCAACAAATCGAAATATACCAACACTTAAAAAGTATGCAAACGTCGAAGTTGGAATTACAACAGGTTCAAACGATTTTTTTACCGTTCCATTAACCACTGTACAAGAATATGATTTACATGATTATGCAAAGCCCATGGTTGGCAGAAGCGTTCAGGTAAATAGTGTAATATTTACAGAAGAAGATTGGGAAAAAAATAAATTTTCAAAAGCAAAAGCTCACCTTTTAGCTTTCCCCGACAGTAAAAATTTGAAAAAGAAGAATAGTGCTGTAAAGTATATTGCCCACGGCGAAAATTTAGGTATTCACAAAGGTTATAAAACTGGTATTCGGGATGACTGGTTTGTAGTGCCTTCATTGAAAGTTTCTGATGCGCTTTTTATCCGGCGTAATAACCTTTACCCTCGTTTGATTATCAATGAGGCAAAAGCATATACCACTGACACTATGCATAGGGTATTTCTTAAACAAGGAACAGAGCTTAATGCATTTACGGCAAGCTATTATAATTCCCTTTCTCTTGCTTTTACAGAAGTATGTGGCCGAAGTCATGGCGGCGGAGTACTCGAATTAATGCCTAACGAAACAGAGAGAGTTTTGCTTCCCTATCACAAAGACAATAGCGCATTACTTCCTACGATTGATCACCTAATTCGAAAAAAGACAGAGATAGAAGAGATATTGAAGATGACAAATCAAATTATACTTAAAGAACATTACGGCTTGACACAAAAAGAAATAAGACTTGCTCATACTATTTGGAAAAAATTATCGTCACGTCGTCTAAACAGAGGCAAATAATTTTACAGCAGTAGGCTTCCGCTTTATCTCCTGATACCTTTGAAGCACCGATACTCACAGAGTTTACCCTGTGGTACTTCGTCCCCCGCTCCCCAAAGCTCCAAAACCTGAACGGAGCGTCGCAAGCAAAGCATCATAGCAGTACAAATGCCAGCTAAATAATACAAAAACCATAATACTATATCTCCATCCGTATGGAGAAGATGAAAATTTTACCAACGGTATTGCTTTAATCTATTACCCGCCTTACTTTAGTACCACAATCACTTTCAATCTCTTGTTTAATGAAAAAAATAATTACTCCCCTATTGTTTATCGTTGTTGCAACTACTGCAACTGCACAAATCGACGCCGGGTTATTCAGGTATCCTGATGTTTCTGCGAATCAAATTGTTTTTACTTATGCCAACGACCTCTGGATAATGCCTAAGGAAGGTGGCACTGCTATTAAATTAAGTTCGCCGGCAGGCGTGGAAATCTTTCCGAAGTTTTCACCGGATGGTAAAAGCATTGCCTTCACCGGCAACTACGATGGTAATGGTGATGCATATGTAATCCCCGCAAGTGGCGGAGTGCCTGTGCGTTTAACATCGCATGGCTATCCTGACCGTGTAGTTGACTGGTCGAAAGATGGTAAGAACGTAGTATTTGCATCTTCGAGGGAAAGTGGTAAAGCACGGTTCAGCCAGTTTTTTGCAGTAAAATCAGCAGGCGGACCTGCAGAAAAGCTACCACTTGCTTATGCAGAGTATGGCTCTTATTCTCCCGACGGAAAACAGATAGCTGTCGTAATAAGAACAGAACGGTTACGCAACTGGAAAAGGTATCGCGGCGGTAATGCAGCCGATATTCATGTTTACAACTTCGACACAAAAACATCACAAAATATTTCTGCTGCAGATGATGCGCCTTGGGATTTTCCTATGTGGCATGGCAACAGCATTTATTTTCTTTCTGATCGCGGGCCAGAAATGCGGGCAAACATCTGGAAGTATGATGTAGGCACAAAAGCAATGACCCAGGTAACAAAATACACTGACTACGATGTTAACTTTCCATCTATGGGGCCTGAAGACATCGTATACGAAGCAGGCGGAAAATTGTACGTGATGCCTTTTTCCACCCAGCAACCGAAGGCGCTTTCAATCAACGTGATTACCGATAAAGCGCTGCTAAAGCCACGTTTGGAGAAGGTGGAAAATTTAGTGAGCAACGTTGGATTAAGTCCTGATGGAAACAGGGTGCTGGTAGAAGCAAGAGGAAACATATTTTCTGTACCTGCTGAGAATGGCTATGTAAAAGATCTTACCAGGACATCGGGAGCTGCAGAGCGTACACCAACCTGGTCGCCGGATGGTAGATACATAGCTTATTGGAGCGATAAATCAGGAGAATATGAATTGTATATTAAAGAACCTGATGAGGAAAATTCTGAAAAAAAACTAACGAACTACGGAGCAGGCTTTCGCTATACTCCTTATTGGTCACCTGATAGTAAAAAGCTTGCTTTTATAGACAAGGCAATGACGATACAAGTCTATGATCTCGGAACAGAACAAACGACTAAGGTTGATAAGGCATTACGCTTTTTGCATGGAGCACTAAATGGCTTTGCTATTAGCTGGTCTCCCGATAGCCGCTGGCTTAGTTATAATCGTGACCTCGAAAATTATCATAGAGCTGTTTTTATTTATGATTACCAAAATAAAAAGCTGCAACAGGCAACATCAGGTTTTTACAACTGCACCAATCCTGTGTTTGATCCTGAAGGAAAATATTTATACGTGATCACATCGCAGACTTTTCAACCAATGTACAGCAGCATTGACAACACTTTCATCTATGCAAACTCAGCACAGGTAGCAGCCATAAGTTTATTAAAAACTACTCCTTCAATACTTGCTCCTAAGAATGATACGGTAGCGCTGAGCCTTGGTTCTGCGGAAAAGAAACAGCAACTTGAAGCTAAAGCAGAGAAAGATAGAAAAGATACATCTATGCCCGTAAAGGCGCTGCCTTCAGCAAAGAATGTGATGATTGATTTTGATGGCTTGGAACAGCGCATGGTAATACTTCCGCTTGCTGCCGGAAACTACGGCAGCTTGTCTGCAACGAAAGGAAAGATCCTTTATATGAAATTTCCTAATACCGGGGCAGCACCCGGCCAGGGAGCAATCAAATTTTACGATATAGACAAGAGAGAAGAGAAAACAATTTTAGAGGGGGCGAATTATTACATGCTATCTGAAAATAAAGGAAAGGTGCTGACCGGAAGATTCACTAATGGTTCCTGGTCTTTAGCTGTTATTAAACCTGAGGAAAATCAAAAGTTTGAAAAAACCCTGCGGCTCGGTGAAATGCAATCGCTTATAGATCCTGCGCAGGAGTGGAAACAAATATTCAATGATGCATGGCGCCTGCAACGTGATTACTTCTACGATCCTAACATGCATAATGTTGACTGGAAGCAGGTAAAGGACAGGTACAGTAAAATGCTTGATGGTGCCATGACACGTGAAGAAGCGAGTTTTGTTCTGGGTAATATGATTGGTGAGTTAAATGCATCGCATACCTATAATAGCGGCGGTGATGTTGAGAAATCTAAATCACAAAACACAGGGTACCTCGGTATTGACTGGCAAGCAGACGGTGATTATTACAAGATAAAGAAGATCATTCGTGGTGCTGAGTGGGATGCAGAAGCACGTTCTCCCCTGGATGTTTCGGGAGTGGATATTAAAGAAGGAACATACATTCTTGCGGTAAATGGTGTTCCATTAACTACATCGCAAGAGCCGTATGCTGCATTCGAAGGATTAGGCAATAAACCAGTTGAGATCACATACAATACATCGCCATCTTTTACCGGTGCTAAAACTGCTGTTGTACAAACGCTTGGTGATGAGTACAGGCTGCGTCACCTGGCGTGGATCAATGAAATGAGCAAGCGTGTTTCCGATGCTACTAATGGTGAAGTTGGATACATCTATGTTCCAAGTACAGGTGTGGATGGTCAGAATGAATTGATCCGCCAGTTTAACGCACAATGGGATAAAAAAGCTTTGGTGATTGACGAACGTTTTAATGATGGCGGACAAATACCGGATCGTTTTATAGAAGTACTGAATCGGGATCCATTGGCTTTTTGGGCGACCCGTGATGGTAGCCCTCAGCCATGGCCACCATATGCACATTTTGGTCCGAAGGTAATGTTGGTTAACGGTTGGAGCGGCTCGGGCGGCGATGCATTCCCTGATTATTTCCGAAGGAAGAAATTAGGCCCTTTAGTTGGAGCGAGAACGTGGGGTGGATTGATCGGAATATCCGGCGTACCTAACCTGATTGATGGCGGAGCTATAACTGTACCGTCTTTCCGGATGTATAATCCTGATGGTACATGGTTTAAAGAAGGCCATGGCGTTGACCCGGACATACCAGTTGATGAAAATTTAGGAGATATGGCTAACGGCAAGGACCCGCAATTGGAGAGAGCTATTGCTGAAACAAAGGCATTATTAAAGACAAAAGAATTTAAGAGACCCGTTCCTCCTACTGTAGAAAAAAGAGGCAGATTATAGGAGAACTCAATACTAAACAGCCGGAGCTTCATTTATGAATCTTCGGCTGTTGCTTTATCGGTTTAGCTGAAGAGTTAAAATCATCAACTGCCTGTTACATAAATTAAGAAAGCCCCGCAGTTAGCGGGGCTTTCCAGTTTAAGTGATTTATATCTTTTGCTATCTTGATCGAGTATTTATAAAGCAACTTCTTTTTCAGTCATGATCTTACGCATGTTTATAAGACCATAGCGCATACGTCCTAATGCAGTATTAATGCTGGTGTTGGTCATTTCTGCAATTTCTTTAAAGCTTAGATCTGCAAAATGGCGCAATACAATAACCTCTCTTTGATCTTCAGGCAACATATCTAACATTTTGTGTACACGGCTATGCGACTGTCCTTGTATCATCTTAGCATCAGCGCCACTTTCATAAACATTTATTACTTCAAAAATGTCTATGTCGTCACTTGTTTTTACAGACGGCATACGCTTTACTTTACGCAGATGGTCTATACAAAGATTATGAGCAATGCGTAAAGCCCATGGTAAAAATTTGCCTTCATCGTTATAACGATTTGCACGAAGGGTATCAATAATTTTAATGAAAACATCCTGGAACATATCTTCGGCGAGGTAGGTGTCTTTTACAAGAATTTTGATCGAAGTAAATATCTTATCCTTATACTTCATCACCAGGATTTCGAGAGCCTTGTTATCACCTTGTTGGAAAGCGTGTATCAGTTCGATGTCTGTTTGAAGGAAAGTTTTCATAGAAATTTTTTTTATGGTATGAATTTGATTTTTAAACATCGTTACGGGGATTGTTAATTTTGTCCTCTGTAATAATGTTATGTAAAGAAAGGTTAAAGGTTCAGCAGCAGATAAGCATAAAGGGTTGAAGAATGCTCGAAAAAGGCATGTTTCCTGAAACGGGATTTTTACTGAAAAAGGAACAATGAAGATTATGACAGAAAACAAGCACCGGCAAAAACAAGCGAAACTGCTTCGAAGATTTAGGAAGATCCATCGAACAACAGGTGCATTATTATTTGTTTTCTTCTTTGTTGTTTCAATTACTGGTCTATTGCTAGGATGGAAAAAACATAGCGGTGGAATTATTCTTCCGCGGTCATACGAAGGAACCTCAACTGATTTAAAAGACTGGCTTTCGATTGATAGTTTACATACAGTTGCAATAAGGGTATTACACGATTCAATTTCTTCCACGTTGCCAACAGAGCTTGACCGTATAGACATTCGGCAAGACAAGGGAATGGTGAAGTTTGTTTTCGCAAAACACTTTTGGGGCGTTCAACTCGACGGCGCGACAGGAAAACTTTTACATATAGAGAGCAGGCGCTCTGATTATATAGAAAAGATTCACGACGGCTCTATTCTTGATTATTATTTCGGCACCAGCAACGGCCAGATAAAACTTGTGTACACATCTGTTATGGGTACAGCATTGCTAACATTTACTATTACAGGTTTTTGGTTATGGTATGGACCGAAAAGGATGAGAAGAAAGACTCTAGACAGCTGATAAAACAAGTAACTTATGGGTTATATAATTTCATTTCAAACCTTCGAAGAATACAGGGCACCAATTTTTACCCTGATGAAAATAGCAGGGACTGTACATGACATTTTTACCTCAACATCCAATAAAGTAACTACTCACGTATATGCTGTACCCAGCGGAAAGTTAAAAAGACAGGAGTTAACAGCACAATTGCAGGCGGTGCCCGACTTTCAAAATGTGATTGTGGTTGAAATAAGTAAACCGATAAAGGGAAAGGAATTATTTAAAGTGCGGGAAATATCTGCCGTTAACTATGATGCCAGTAAGGCAAGTGATCATGACTTGTCGTTATACCTTAATGCAAAGCTTGATGGGCAATTCAGCTATTATATTCATTCTCTTCGTTCACGAAATAAAGAAGGACAGACTCATATACAAATAAAGCGAATTGAAGATCACCCGGAGTATGCAACGATATTGAAAAATGAGTTAGAGGCGAAGGAAACTCACTCTGGAGGAGAAGACGAAATCATCATAGACGAGGAAGTTATGTTGGAAGAAATGGAAAGAAGTATCCGCGAAGCGCCACCTCGTCCACCGCTTCCAGAAAACGTGATGCAAATGACTGATGAAGAGATTAGGGCTATGATCAAGAAAAATGATCCCCGTGAAATAAAAGATGAGTCCATCAAAATAACACGTAGCAGGAAGGATATCTCGATAACTATAAAGTTCAAGTGGCATACCGAGGCAATAGGATGCAGTTGGTAGGATGGAAAAGCTTTTGCGGCTAAGGCTCCAGGAGAGGAATCAGTATGCATCCCGTGAATCGGCTGTTAGAGAGAAGAAACCCTTTCGTAGCTGCACGATCGAAGCTTAGTCAATGCATTCAAAAACAAATCACACTCTGTTGTAAAAAAGAAAACCATCCGTAACCGGATGGTTTTTATTATAAAGCGTGCTTAATCTAGTATTCATCTTCATTAAACATAAAATCTTCCTGGCTTGGGTAATCTGGCCAAATATCTTCGATACTTTCATACACTTCTCCCTCATCATCCAGTTCCTGCAGGTTTTCTACAACCTCGAGCGGAGCACCGGAGCGTATAGAAAAGTCTATTAACTCATCTTTTGTAGCGGGCCAAGGTGCTTCTTCTAAATAACTGGCTAATTCGAGTGTCCAAAACATGTTGTAGGTATTTAAAATTTTTGCAAATGTAGTTTTATAAACCAAATAACCAAATCAAGGTTTTAACCAAAGTGGCTGCATTGTATAAAAACTTTGGTAAATATTTACACCCTTGCTTACTAACCTGTAGGTTTGTAACGATTGAAAACCTTAAAAGCGAATCGAAATACATGCTGACAGCCAGGAACATTCACAAAAAATATGGTTCTCTAGAAGTCTTAAAAGGTGTTGATATATTGATAAATAAAGGAGAAATTGTTTCCATTGTTGGTTCTTCAGGTGCAGGTAAAAGTACTTTGCTCCACATTTTAGGAACCTTAGACAACGCCGACCAGGGAGAAATCTATTTAAATGATCAGCGGGTTGATAATTTACAGGGAAAAAAGCTTGCAACTTTCAGGAATACGCACATAGGTTTTGTCTTCCAGTTCCATCATTTACTACCTGAATTTACCGCGTTAGAAAATGTTTGTATTCCGGGATGGATCGCAGGTACAAAAAAGAAAGAAGTGATCGAACGTGCCAAATTACTGTTAGCGCAACTCGGACTTAGCGACCGTTTAGAGAACAAGCCACAACAATTAAGCGGTGGCGAGCAGCAACGTGTAGCAGTTGCAAGAGCGCTGATTAATAAACCTGATATTGTTTTTGCCGATGAGCCTACCGGAAACCTTGACAGCAAAAACGCCAAGGAACTGCACGAACTATTTATGCAGCTTCGCAATGAATTCAATCAAACCTTTTTGATTGTAACCCATAATGAAGAGCTCGCTCAGCTAAGCGATAGAGAAATACATATGAAGGATGGGAGGATTGTGTGAGGGTGTGCGGATGTGAAGATGTGCAAATGTGCGGATGAAAACATACTATCTTTTAAAAATCTGCACATCTGCACATCAACTAATCTGCACATCAGATTCTTGGTTTCCACGCAATCTCTTCTGCATTAAAAAGATGACCTATATACCTTGCAAGCACAAACAGGTAATCGCTTAAGCGGTTCAGGTATTTTATTACAAGTTCATCTACAAATATTTCGTGTTCAACCATATTCACGCATATTCGCTCGGCCCGGCGGCAAACGCATCGGGCAACGTGGGCTGATGAAACAGCAACATGTCCTCCAGGGAGAATAAAGTTTTTCATCGGAGGAAGCACTTCATTCATGGCATCCATTTCTTTCTCAAGAAACGTTACATCCTCTTCTTTTAAATCAGGAATTTTCATCAATGGCTCCTTGTCAGGATCGCAAGCAAGAGAAGAGCCTATGGTAAATAGTCTGTCTTGTATTTCCTTTAGTGTATTTTTAGTTTGCTCGTTATTGAGCTGGTCGCTTACGAGACCTATGACAGAATTTAGTTCATCAACAGTTCCGTAGCTATCTATCCTGATATGGCTTTTGGGAACTTTAGTTCCTCCGATCAAAGATGTCTTTCCCTTATCCCCTGTTTTTGTGTAAATTTTTGTTGCCATACTTCACTAAGCATTTAATCTTTCTTCGTGTAAAGAACCCATTAAAGAAGTACGGTCACTTTCGATAACGCCATCTCTTAACCTCACAACTCTTTTTGCGTAGCCTGCTATATCTTCTTCGTGTGTTACTAATACCACTGTATTACCATCGGCTTGTATTTTTCCAAATATCTCCATTACTTCTTTTGAAGTTTTGCTATCGAGGTTACCTGTAGGCTCATCGGCTAAAATAATTGCAGGATTATTTACAAGGGCTCGTGCTATTGCAACACGTTGTATCTGTCCGCCACTTAATTCATTTGGTTTATGATGGCTTCTGTCGCCTAATCCTACACTATTTAAAACTTCTCTTGCTCGTTCTATTCTTTCCTTCTTACCAATGCCGGCATACACTAAAGGCAATGCCACATTCTCAGCTGCGCTTAGTCTTGGCAATAAATTGAATTGTTGAAATACAAAACCTATTTCTTTATTTCTAACTTCTGCAAGATCATTATCAGGCATTTTGCTTACATCCTTTCCATTTAAAACATATTTGCCGGCAGTAAGAGTATCCAGGCATCCCAAAATATTCATCAATGTACTTTTTCCGGAGCCGGAAGGTCCCATTAATGCTACATATTCGTTCTTATATATGTCCATGTCTAAACCTTTAAGAACAGGTATTGCCTGCCCACCCATGTAGTAGCTTTTTTGAATATTCTCAAGGTGAATGATGGATTGCATGTAAGGGTATTTACTTCCTGATTACTTTTGGAACTTTAAAAAACTGATCATCTTTTAAGGGTGCGTTCTTCAATGCTTCTTCTCGTGAAACAGAGCCTTCAACTTTATCTTCCCGTAAAACATTTATTTCATCCGACATAAAAAGTAAAGGTTTAACGCCGGTTGTATCTATCTCATTTAATTTTTCAATGAAGGCAATCATCTTTTGTAAATCCACCTTTATACCTTCTTTTTCTTCAGGCTTAATCTCAAGCCTTGCTAAATGTGCAAGTTGATCAACCAGTTCATCATTAACGATCATACAATGTCTTATCTAACAAAAATAAGGTTTATGAATAAGAGTTGTTCCGGTTCTGTTTACTGAGCCTTGGTTAGGATAATGTTCGTTTCGACTTTTCCCAAACCGCAGACTGTACACCTGTCGCATACCGGAAAAAACCAACAACAAGAGACGCATTCATAAACACAAAATAAAATGGCACAAAAAGGAGTATCGATGCCCGAAGGCTTTTAAAAAACCATCCCGCGAAAGCCATTGCATAAGCGACATTCTGCAATACAAAGAACACGCTGTAAAAAGAATTATCACCTTTAATAACCAATACAATGTTTGTTATGTAAAGAAGTATCAAAGCAAGCGGACTTAATGCCCAGCGGAAGACCCGCCTTGAAACATATTGAAAAGACAATAGTGGAAACCTGAAGAAATTAAACAAGCCCGCAAGCCTGAACAAGCTTTGAAAAGCACCTGCAGAAATCCTTATCCTTCGCTTACTTTCTTCCCTTAAACTTATTGACGGCGTTTCTATTGCAAATGCAAGTGGTTCATAGATCACCTTATATCCCCTCATGCATATCTTCAACGATAAAATGAAATCGTCCAGTATAATATCTTCTTTCTGGGGCTTAAAAAGGTTTGTTCGCATCGAAAATAACTCGCCTGCTGCACCTACTACGGTGTTGAAATCAGAATCAAGTTGTTTCATTTTCGATTCATACTGCCAGTAAATGCCTTCGCCTATTAATGTATCAGAAGCTTCAGTTATTTCTACCTTTTTTTCACCAGCTACGCCACCGATATTTTCATGCACATAATGCTTAACTATTAATGCAACTGCATCGAGATTTAAAACAGTGTTTGCGTCAGAAAAAATAACAACGGGTGTTTGAACATGTTGCATCGCACGATTTATGGCTGCCATTTTTCCAAGCCTTTCATTTTGATGCAGGTGAGTTATGTAATTATTATAATTCTGTAACAGTTGTTCCGAACCGTCGTCAGTGCCATCCGTAATAAAAAGAAGAAATAGTTTATCGGCAGGATACTTTAGCGCTAATGAATTCTCAATTTTAGCTTTGAGAGATTCAGCTTCGTTATATGCAGGTACTATAAGTGTTACAGTGGGTTCAAACACCACTTGCTCTGCAGGAGTAGGTTTAAGCATTTTGCTTATATTGTTATACAAATACAGCAACATCGCATAGCCAGCATAAGTATAAAACAGAATTGCGAGGCTAACCCAGAAGAGAAGATTCAACACAGCCATTGAAATTGAAGGTATAAGAAAACACGGAGGTGTTCAAATGGTTATCTTGCATATAATTATAGTGGCACTATTTTGGGAGGACTGTCGAAGCTTCCATCGTTTTGTCTCGAAATTGGAGAAAAGTTCCCAAAATGATTAGGAATGAACAATACCAATAATAATTTTGCGTTTACAGATATAGTATCCAATATCTATCCAAAAATGAAAGATCAAAAAACCTTCAAGGTTTTCATCGTCGAAGATGACTTATGGTATAGTTCCATGCTGGAATATTACCTGTCGCTTAACCCCGATTATGTCATTCAAAAATTCGACACTGCAAAAGCCTTCCTAGCAAAACTCCACGAGAAACCTGATGTAGTTACACTTGATTATTCGCTACCGGATATGAATGGTGACCAATTGCTCATCCAGGTAAAAGAGGCAAGCCCCGATACAAAAATTGTAATCATCAGCGGACAAGAAGACGTAAAAGTTGCGCTTGACCTCTTGAAGAAAGGAGCATATGATTATATAGTTAAGGACGAGGACACAAAGGATCGTTTATGGAACACCATAATCAACCTTAGGGAAAACGTACAGCTTAAGCAAGAAATTGAAACGCTTAAAGAAGAGGTTACCCGCAAATATGATTTTAGTAATGCAATTATAGGTCATAGCCAACCACTACAACGTGTTTTTAGCATGATGGAAAAGGCGGCAAAAACGAATATCACTGTATCTGTAACAGGTGAAACCGGCACAGGTAAAGAACTGGTGGCTAAATCGATCCATTACAACTCATCGCGCAAAAACCAACCGTTTGTTGCCGTAAACCTGGCAGCCATTCCTAAAGATTTGTTGGAAAGTGAATTATTCGGTCATGAAAAGGGTGCTTTTACAGGAGCAGTTGCCCGCCGGATCGGCAAGTTTGAAGAAGCTTCTAAAGGAACTTTCTTTCTTGATGAAATAGGTGAAATGGATATAAACATGCAGGCAAAATTATTAAGAGCCTTGCAAGAGAAAGAAATAGTTAGAGTAGGCAGTAACGAAATAGTACCTATTGATGTGCGCATTATTGTAGCTACACATAGGAACCTATTAGAAATGGTAAGAAACCAGACTTTCAGAGAAGATTTATATTATAGATTATTAGGTTTACCGATCAACCTTCCACCATTACGCGAAAGAGAAAATGATGTGCTGATTATAGCGAAACACTTTATGGATGTATTCTGTAAAGAAAACGCTTTGCCTAAAAAGAATCTTTCGACAGAAGCAAAGAAAAAACTAATGGGTCATGCTTTTCCAGGTAACGTAAGAGAGCTAAAATCTGTGATAGAACTTGCTTGCGTAATGTCAGAATCAGAAGATATACTTCCTGAGCATTTAAATGTGATGTCTCAAAACGTGATCAGCGATTTCGTGATGAAAGATGTTACGCTAAAAGAATTTACTACAAAACTTATTCAATACTACCTTGACAAGTACAACTATGATGTTTTAAAAGTTGCCCGTAAACTCGATGTTGGAAAATCAACTATTTACAGGATGATACAGAACAAAGAAGTTTTTGTAAACAAAAAATATTCATTAGAAGGCAGTTTCTTAAACTAACCTCAATAGAATAACCTCAACCTTTTTACGATGATACAAGTGCACTCTGAAATTGATGCACCAATCCAACATGGACTGGCCAATCTAAAAATTCTTCTTGCTGAAGACAATGAAGTAAACCAACTATTAGCAAAAAGTATTTTGCAATATTGGGGTGCTGAAAGCAAAACTGCAACTACAGGAAACGAAGTGTTGAACCTGATCAATACGGAAGATTTTGATGTTATTTTAATGGACATTCAAATGCCTGATAAAAGTGGAATAGAGGCTGCGAGAGAAATACGGAATCTTCTTGATGCAAAGAAAAAGAACATCCCCATTATTGCACTTACTGCAAATGCATTAAAGGGCGAAGAACAAAAATACAGGGCTGCAGGAATGGATGATTTCTTGACTAAACCTTTTAAAGCACAAGAATTGGAAGATGTAATATGCAGGGTTATTAAAAACGAAGGCTTATTCGGTCGTGATCTAAATGAAGTAGCTGTGATACCGGTTGTTGTCAATAACCTAAAGGCAGTTATTCCTGCATCAGAAGAAAAATTTTATGATCTCAAATCTGTGCACGATATAGCTAGGGGAAGTGAAGATTTTGTAGTGATGCTGGTTAAGATTTTTCTTGATACTATTCCTGCCGACAGCAAAGCAATGGTACAGGCATGTGAAGACAAAAAATGGGATAACGTAAGCAAGTTGGCGCATAAATTAAAATCTACCGTAGACACCATGCACATGGTTAGTATAAAAGAAATTATACGCACAGTAGAAGCAGATGCAAAACAAGGCATTAATAAAGAAACTTTACCTGCAATGATTAAAAAGATTAATCATGTTATAGAAGTAACGGCAAGGGATTTAAGACAGGAATTCAACATAGCTTAGTTGCCACTATGCGCTTTCCTTTTAACTGTTAGAGTTATTCGGTTCCACCGTATCAACCGCTAGCAACGAGGCTGTAGATTATATTTCCCAACTCTCCCTTCAACTGCCTTTTCTACTTCTTCCCTCCTCTTTTTCAGTCTATTATAGTTTTTAGTGGAATGGTTTTTTAACCGTTTTAAATCTCACATATTCAATAAGAATTTAATGTGGGTAAAGCTAAAAATACATACATGAAAAAGTTTTTTTTCTCTCTGCCTAGGCTTTTAGCTGTTGCAAGTTTAAGTTTTGCATTAAGTTGTAATTCATCGGATCAGTCCGATGATAATGACGGACAGGGCGACATCACTACAAATCACAACATAAAAGGTGATAGTAGTATGACCGACACAACAAGAACAGCCACTAGCGGACAAGGCAATGATGTTACTTCTGCCATGAGTGATACAGGATTTATCAGTAAAAACATTATGGATAATATGATGGAAGTTCAGCTGTCAAAAGTAGGTCGTGATAAAGGAGCAGATGCCCAGGTGAAAAAAATTGCAACACAAATGGTAACGGATCATACCCAAATGTTAAATGACTTAAAAGCCATTGCACCAAAAAAGGGCGTATCTACAAATGCAGGTCATACAATGGATATGGCTTCAATGCCTGCATTAGGTAATGCTTCAGGAAAAGAGTTTGATAAGATGTGGACGAGCCAAATGCTTACAATGCATGAAACAAAACTGGCTGAATTACAGAACTTCATAAACACTACTACGGATCCTGATCTAAAAGCCTTAGCAACTAAGGCTATGCCTAAAATACAAAAGCATAGAGATGTGTTAGCTACTATAAGCGGGGCAACAAACAAAGCAACGCAATAATAAAACAATCATTACAGATTCAAAAGCGGCCAAATGCCGCTTTTCCTTTTAAATTAAAAATTACCATTATGTCAACCGAGTTTCAGGCGCCATTTGAGAAAAACTTAAATACCGCTGAAGATAGCGAACAGGAAATGAAAGTAAAGCCTGTGTTTGAAAGAGAATATGACAGGCAGCCACAGAAGCTAAAAGATAAAGTAGCAATTATCACCGGCGGTGATAGTGGTATTGGAAAAGCAGTAGCAGTACATTTTGCACGTGAAGGTGCGGATGTTGTGATTGTTTACAGACAGCAGTCGGAAGATGCGGAAGAAACGAAAAAACTAGTAGAAGAAAAAGGAAGAAAAGCACTGACTATACAATGCGACATCAGCAGTGAGGATAATTGTATAGATATGGTTGAAAGAGTAATGGCTGACTTTGGAAAGATTGATATAGTTGTAAATAATGCTGCCATCCAGTTTCCCCAGGACAGCCTGGAGGATATATCTGAAGAGCAACTAGATCGTACTTTCCGCACAAATATTTATTCGTTCTTCTTTGTTACTAAAGCTGCGTTGAAGTATCTAAAAGAAGGAAGCTCAATAATTAATAGCACCTCAGTAACTGCGTACAAAGGCAATCCTGGGCTGATCGATTATTCCTCAACAAAAGGCGCAATCGTAACCTTTACACGCTCACTTTCTCAATCACTTGCAGAGAAAGGAATACGTGTTAATGCTGTTGCTCCGGGACCGATCTGGACTCCTTTGATAACCTCAACGATGCCTGATGAAACTTTTGAAACTTTCGGTAAGGATACACCAATGAAAAGAGCCGGACAACCGGCAGAAGTAGCGCCTTGTTATGTATTTCTTGCATCAGAAGACGCCAGCTATATAACCGGGCAAATCTTACATCCTAACGGTGGCACGGTTGTTAATTCATAATACTCAACAGTAAATATCAAGTTATGAAAGCAAGACATCCGCAAGGCGACAATTTTATTGCAGTTAACGTAGGCAATAAAGAGAGAATTTTATCAGCTGCTGCTGGTGGCTTTCTCCTGTTTAATGCCCTTGTAAAAAGAAACAAATCATCTGCACCTAAAGCAATTGCCGGAGGTTATTTGTTATTCAGAAGCATTTCAGGGCACTGCGTCTTGTATTCAAAAGCTGGTAAAAGTCGTTTACCAAATCCTTCAAAAACAATAAACATAAGAACTAAGCTGGTGGTTAATAAGCCACGTAATGAAGTATATGCATTTTGGCGTAAGCTTGAGAACCTGCCATTGTTTATGACGCACCTCGACAGTGTTGAGAAAATTGACGAAAAATATTCTTATTGGCGTGCCAAGTTTCCAATTCAATTGGAATGGAAAGCAGAAATAGTTAAGGAACGCGAAGGAAGTTTTATTGGCTGGAGCTCAACCCAGGATGCAACAATAAGAAATGCAGGTAAGGTAGAGTTTATAGACCATTTGGGTGGAAGGGGAACCGAGATAGATGTTTTGATCGCTTATCATCCACCTTTAGGTGCAATTGGATCGGGACTTTCTAAGTTGTTTAATAAGAAGTTTGAGAAGATGGTTAAACAGGATATCAGGAATTTTAAAACGTATATTGAAACCGGTGTGATAGAAAAAAAGGCGTAAGCGTCTTCGAAGTGCTTCAAAGCCTGCTACATACCAGTAGCAGGCTTTATTTTATCTTTAAAATAATCCTGTTTTAAATACATTTACATAGTTAATGAGTAAATTAAAAGAATTCGCTGCCTTTGTAAAAGAGGAAAGACTTGAAGAGTTTTTGTCATCCGATCTAAAGATGATTCAGTCTTTCAATGTTCCTCTATTACAATTTTTCAAGCATCTTAGCGAGCAAGAACTGCGTGACCAGACCAGGCAAGGTTTAGTAGTTTTTTTAAATGGATTGATTGATGGAAATGCTATCGAAATTGTTGAGCAAAATTTACGGGCCTGGGAAGAAGATAAATTACCCGGCATTCCTAAAACTGCCGTTTCAGTAGCTGATATCTTACTGATTTATGCGGCACAAAAAATTTCGCTCATAACATTAATTCCTTTTTTTACCAGGGATGCAGGAGTTTCAGTAAGCCTTGTTTTAGATCTAGAGCTCTACTACAAAGAAGTGAGGGAAATGTCATTAGCTATTATTCAAAAGATACAGGATGAAAACAAACAAAAACTATTAGAGAGCGAAGAAAGGTATAAAGACCTGTTTGATAATGCGAGTGATCTTATTCATATAGTTAGTCCGGAAGGTAAGATAACGTATGTAAATAATGCCTGGTTAAACACACTCAAATACTCTAAGGAAGATCTAAAGGAAATGAACATTTATTCATTGGTGGTGGAAGACAAACGTGACTCTTTCAGGCAATACCGGGAAAGTCTATTGGGGGGGAATGCAGATTCGGAAGGGATCACGACATGCTTCATTACTAAAGATGGAAACGAAATAATGGTTGAAGGATATCTTACCTGCAAATTCCAGGATGGAAAACCACTTTACACCCGTGGCATTTTAAGAGACATAACGAAGAAAATAGAAGATGAGAAAAAAATGCGATTTTATAATGAGCAGTTACTTGAAAGAGAAGAAAACCTCACCCGCTTAATTGAAAATGCTCCTGATGCTATTATAGTAATCGACGAGCAGAACATTATTCAATTATGGAATCCCAAAGCTGAAATCATTTTTGGATGGAAGGCTGAAGAAGTAATAAACTCCGACCTTACCCAAACTATTATTCCTGAAGAATACAGGGATGCACACAACCACGGGATGAGGCGCTTTAAAGCCACAGGCGTATCACAAGTTATAAACAAGACAATCGAGATTACAGCTATAAATAAGCAAAACAAAACCTTTTACATTTCACTCACAATATCGCTCAGCCGACAGGCAGGCAAAAGAGTCTTTATTTCGTTCCTAAGAGATATAACTCTGCAAAAACAGAACGAATTTGAACTGGATAATAAGAGAAAGCAACTTGAGAAATCTAATGAAGAGCTTGAGCAATATGCGTGGCTTGCATCGCATGATTTAAAAGAACCATTACGAAAAATAATGACGTTCAGTGATATTTTGCTAACCAGATATGCAGCTGATTTACCTGAAGTTGTTCAAAAGCATCTTCGTAAAATTAATGAGTCTACCCAAAGAATGGATAGCTTGATAGAAGCTATAATGGTATACTCCAATGTTACAAACAATGAAAACCTTTTTGTTGAAACAGATCTTTCTCTTGTGATTAAAGAAGTACTGGCAGATCTTGAAATTGCGATAAAAAAGAAAAATGCTACTATTAAAGTCAGTGCCTTGCCGACAGTTGAAGCAATTAAAATACAAATGAGACAGCTTCTTCAAAACCTTATTTCAAACGCAATTAAATACAGCAAGCCTGAGACACCGCCTGTTATTGATATTTCATCAGAAGTACAAGAAGGTAATTGCATTATTACAATAAAAGACAATGGCATAGGCTTCCACAATCAATATGCTGAGAAAATATTCCAGGTATTTCAAAGATTATCGACCGGAGAAAGATATGAAGGTACCGGCATTGGTTTGGCTCTCTGTAAGAAAATAGCAGAAACGCATAGCGGTACAATACATGCCGAAAGCGAAGAAGGCCAAGGTGCTGTATTCACCATCTCTATCCCTGTTAAACATGTTGCAAAACAGAACTAATCTTCAACCAGCTTTATACCCGTTTGAGTAAAGATTATCTTACGTTGTTTAAATAGGCTTCCTGTCGTCATCTTAAATGCTTTCTTGCTCATACCAAAGAAAGAGTAAATGTCTTCCGGGGCAGATTTATCGTTGTAAGGCAGGTAGCCGTTATTCTCATTAAGCAATCTCAATATTTTTCCTGTCTCATCTTCCACCCTGTTATAGCCTGGTTTACCCAGCACGACATCAATCTTATTATCAGGATAAATTTTTTTAATATAACCCTTGTACTTGTCGCCGGTATCAATATCACGATATACCTCATTGAAATGCAGCACACCTGTATGAATGTTGTTGATGATAACAAAATAACCAATATCAGTTCCTCTTAAAATCGTCAGATCCACTTCATCCATCTCTTTAACTGTTAAGTTATCATTACTCAACATGCGCTCAATCTTTTCATCCGCCGCTACTCTTCCTGTTTGTTCATCAATATAAATTTTCACCAGGTATTCGCCGCCTTCTCTCATTCCACTTAATTGTTTTGATTTGGGAACGAAGATGTCTTTCATTAGACCCCAATCAAGAAAAGCACCTTGCTTTGTAACAGTCACTGCTTTTAATCTTACGATGTCACCGACTTTACCTTTTGGCTTTTGTGTAGTGGCAATCAATCGGTCTTCACTATCGTGGTATAAAAAAACTTCCAACTCATCACCAGGCTTTACTCCTTGCGGTACAAAACGTTTCGGAAGTAAAATACCTTCCTTACCATCATCGAGGTAAACACCAAAGTCTACCTCTCGCATTACCTTCAATTTATTAAAATCTCCGACCTTGATCATAATGTATTTAAAGGAGCAAAGATAAACCTATATATGACTTATATTTAAACTTTGTATGTTGAAATACAACAACATGTGTAACCTATGGCACAACTATTGAACAGACAATTTTGCCATTGTATCAATGGTATCTAACTTTTAATACCCTAATTATGTTATGGAGAGGCAGACAAGGAAGTTCGAATGTAAATGATCGCCGTGGTGTATCTGGTGGAGGAATTGCAGCAGGCGGAGGCGTAGGCGCAATCATCATTGCTTTGCTTTATATGTTTTTAGGAGGTGATCCCTCACAGGCTCCTCAACTTTTGCCAGGGCAAAATTCAGGTCGGCAATTAAGCGCAGAAGAGCAAGCTGCAGAAGATACAATGTTTAAATTTATAGAAGTGGTATTACAAGAAACAGAAGATATGTGGAATAGTACTTTGCAAAATTACCAGGAACCGCAATTAGACATATTCAGAGGTTCTGTACAATCAGGATGTGGTGGTGCAAGTTCTGCATCGGGCCCCTTTTACTGCCCTGCCGATAATAAGATCTACATAGACCTGTCTTTTTATGATGACCTAAGAAACAGGTTTGGTGCACCAGGTGATTTTGCTATGGCGTACGTAGTAGCGCATGAGGTTGGCCATCATGTTCAAAACCTTTTGGGTACATCTGATAAGGTGCAACAGATGCGTCAACGTCTTAGTGAAACAGATTATAATAAACTATCAGTGAAGCTTGAGCTTCAGGCGGATTTTTATGCAGGTGTTTGGGCACACTATGCACAAAACAGGTCGAAGATTTTAGAAAGAGGCGATATTGAAGAAGCATTGACTGCAGCTAATGCAATCGGCGACGATAGATTACAAAAACAATCGCAGGGTCATGTAACACCCGATGCGTTTACGCATGGTACTTCTGCTCAACGAATGTATTGGTTTAAAAAAGGATTTGAAACTGGCGACATTAATCAGGGAAACACATTTGAAAGCGATCTATAATTCCTACTCACTTTTAGTTTCACCTGTTGGATTATCTGTTCTTCTTGTTCCTGCATAAAGTTCATATTCGAGTAAACGGCAGTCTATTTTACTTGTATAAAACTCTATCCTTCTTTTTGCTTTTAGCCCGATTTTTTTTGCAAGATCAAGATTACCTGTGAAGATGTAACCGGTGTAGCCTTTACATTTCTTCTTCAAAAAATCTCCTATTCGTGCATATGTTTCCTGTAGTTCTTTTTCTTCTCCCAAACGCTCCCCATATTCAGGATTGAAGAATACAACACCACCTGCTTCTTCAGGTATTTGGGTGTGTTCAAAATCACAAACAGCAAAGTCTACTAAGTCTTCTACACCGGCAGCACCGGCGTTTATTTTGGAGATGTTTATAGCATCCTCACTGATGTCTGTTGCAATTATTTTTAGGCCATCTAATTGCCTTATTTGTTCATCAAGCCTTGTACGCTCTACTTCATACATGCTTCTTTTAAAACCTATAATGTGCATAAAGGAATAGTTATCACGATATAAGCCGGGACGCCTGTTAGTAGCAAGCATTGCTGCTTCAATAGCAAGCGTAGATGAACCACACATAGGGTTTATAAAAGGGGATGATTGATCCCATTTGGTAGCCATTACAGTTGATGCGGCAAGTGCTTCAAGCATTGGCGCTTTACCGGGAATTTTTCGGTAGCCATGCTTAGCTAATGTTTCCCCGGATGTATCTAAAAAAATCTCTGCTGCTTCATCACGCCAAAATAAATGAACAACTGTTTGATCTAATGAAGGCCCTGAGTTTGGTCTTTCATTGGTTTTATTTCGCATTCTGTCAACTATAGCATCCTTTACTTTTACGTTAGCGAACAGAGAATTATTTATAGTAGGATTGCTGACATTACTGGTAACAGAAAAATAACCATCCTGCGAGATCAATTCTTCCCAGGGTAGTTCATAAAGATTATAATAAATGTCGTCCGGACTTCTTGCCTCAAATCCTTTTATGGAATACAGGACCTGGCTTGCACATCTTAAGTTTAAATTGAGTTTTATACAGTCTATTCCTGTTCCCTGTAATTCTACACCTGTAGGAAATACTCTGATTAATGAATATCCTAGCTCTGTTACTTCATTTTGTAAATATGGAGATAACCGTTTGTTACAGGTTATAACAATTCTGCTGGTATCGGAAAATACTCTCATGGGTGGCAAAAGTAATTAATAGTGACGGCGTATATAAGTTCGTATCAAATACATGATTGTAAAAAATTTGACGTCATGCTGAACTCGTTTCAGCATCTCCTGGCAAACCTTAAAGCACACCAAGAGATCCTGAAATAAATTCAGGATGACGTATAGAAAACCTATTTCGGCTTTGCCCTTTCATATTGAACCGGCCACTTGACATCATGCCCCAATACTCTTGCAGCGTGTAATGGAAAATAAGGATCACGCAATAATTCCCGTGCAAGAAAGACCATGTCAGCTTGTTCGTTAGTAAGTATATCTTCTGCCTGTTGCGCGTCCGTGATTAGTCCAACAGCTGCGGTAGCAATGCCGGTTTCTCTTCTAACAGCTTCAGCAAGCGGAACCTGGTAACCCGGGGTAAGAGGGATTCTAACATTAGGAATGTTGCCGCCTGATGAGCAGTCAATCAAATCAACTCCCTTATCTTTTAAGATCTTTGCAATGGAGATAGAATCTTCAACTGTCCAACCACCATCCTGCCATTCAGAAGCCGATATTCTAACAAACAAGGGCAAACGTGAAGGCCAGCTCTTTTTAAAGGCTTCAACTACTTCAAGTAATATCTTAATCCTGTTCTCAAATGAACCTCCGTATTCATCAGTTCTTTTATTGCTAAACGGAGACAAAAACTCGTGAAGGAGATAGCCGTGCGCAGCATGAACTTCAACAACTTTGAAACCTGCAAGCAAGGCTCTTTCTGCCGCCTTAGCAAAATCATCAATTACATTTTTTATTTCTTCAATCGGAAGTTCTTTTGGATTATCATAGCCATCATCGAAAGGGATTGCGCTTGGTGCAACTGTTTGCCAGCCACCATTTTCTTTGCTCACCAATTCATTGTTATTCCATGGCTCGCTCTTGCTTGCCTTTCTTCCTGCATGGGCCAGTTGTATACCTGCAACAGCACCATGCTCATTTATGAATGATGCTATTCTTTTGAGCTGCTCTATATGCTCGTCTTTCCAAATACCCATATCTGCAGGTGTTATTCTTCCTTCGGGAGTTACTGCTGTTGCTTCAACCATTACCAAACCGGCTCCACCTAATGCCCTGCTACCTAAATGCACAAGATGCCAATCATTTGCAAAGCCATCTTCACTTGAATATTGACACATGGGCGATACACCTATTCGGTTGCGAAAGGTGACATCTTTTATAGTTAGGGGTGAGAATAGTTTTGACACGACTTCTAATTTTGGATCTTTTCTTCTATAAAAGAAAGAATCTTACCATCGATATCACCTTCCACATCAAACCAATTAAGATCGTCTTTTTTAAACCAGGTTAACTGCCGTTTCGCATATTGACGTGTGTTGGTCTTAATATCAGTTATAGCTTGTTCAAGACTTATGTCATTGTTGAAGTATCGAAACAACTCTTTGTATCCAACAGTTTGTAGCGCTTTATTGCTTTGATACGGCAGCAGCCGATTTACTTCTTCAACTAATCCATCTTCTATCATCCGATCAACCCTAGAATTAATGTTTTGATTTAGTTCGGCTTTCAGCAAAGTCAGTCCAATTTTAATTATGTTGAATGGTCTTGTCACTTTATTTCCTTTCTTAAAATCATTGATAGATTTACCTGTTGCTGTAACGACCTCCAATGCTCTTATTAATCTGTGAGGGTTTTTTTGTTCTGCTGTTTTCCAAAAAATTAAATCTTTTTTTTTCACTTCACTTTGCAGCCAGTCTAAACCTTTGGAGTTATAGTTCATGGTGATTGCATCCCTGATTTCTGCAGGTGTCGCAGGTATGGCATCCAAGCCTTCGCAAAAGGCTTTAAAATATAATCCTGTACCACCAACCATAACAGCAACATCATTTAATTGAAAGATTTCATGAGCAGCATTTAATGCGTATTGTTCGAATACTGCTGCATTTACTTCGTCGTGTATGGAGTGAGAGTTGATGAAATAATGAGGAACTGCTGCTAATTCTTCAGCCGAAGGTTTTGCTACTCCGATGTTTAATTCTTTATAACATTGACGTGAGTCTGCAGAGATGATTTTTGTGTGCAGTTGTTTAGCAAGTTTGATTGCAACTGCAGTTTTGCCAACAGCCGTTGGACCGCAAATAATAACCACAGTTTGCTTGTTTGACGACATCCGGCAAAGATGGGATTTTATTGAAGCTAATACTCCTCTTTACCTTCTTCATCTGTTTCTTCTGCTCCTAAAGAGTCATCATCCATATCATCAGTGTCGGTATCACTATCACCTTCGCGACCGAAACCTTCGGCAGCGGCGCTGAGGTCATATTTTTCTTCAATATCAACAAACTTATCTCCGAGCAAACTTTTAGTGCCGTATTGAGGCGGTGCAATTCCTTCTACACGTATGGTTGATGGATATGATGTTTTAGGATTTTCTTCTTTGCTAACATTGATGAGTTCTACAAGGAAAGACCATCCCTTTGCGAAATCGTACGTGTAAATAAATTTTTGGTTTGGATCTTTTATTTCGGAGCCGATGGTAGTGTCAGACATTATTAATGGCTCAGCTTTATAATCCTTCTCATATTTTTCGAGGCTTATCTCGCGACCTCTTTGCCAATGAACATTGCTTCTGTAAAACGTTGCCTGGTGTTTGTTATCAAACTCAAAAGCCTTTAAAATTGCACTGTGCAGGTCTGCAAATGATTGGGTATGTTTTATCACAATGTCACGATATACGCTATCATCTTCTTCGTAATAAGCCCTGAATTTTAATATTGCCATTTACTTTAATTAAGGTTTGAATATCATGAAAAGTTTAGATAGCATAAAAAAGATTTTGAACCTTCTTATAATCAGCATTAGCATTAGCATCTGTGCCTCATTGTGTGTTTCTTCAATAATGTGTTTAATGTTGAAGAGTGCGACGCAACGGCTGCTAAATAGTAGCAGACAAGCTAAGTACAAACTTCCTACCAACTTCAAAAATAACGATATAATTTATTGATAAACAGGCTTAAGATTAAGCTCTGCCGCTTTTTGAAGCATAAAACTTTGTGCTGCTTCAAAATTATTGGGAATTATACCATCGAGAATTGCTTCGCGAATGGCATCTTTTATAATACCAACATTTTTGCAGGGAGCTAATCCGAAAGTCTCCATAATCATTTCGCCTGTAATCGGTGGCTGCCAGTTACGAATCCGATCACTTTCTTCAACGGCTTGAAGCCGCTGGCGAACCAGCTCGAAGTTTTGCATATAGCGTTTCACTTTCACCTTGTTCTTGCTTGTAATATCGGCATTGCAAAGCATCATCAGCGCTTCTATATCTTCTCCTGCATCGAACAATAACCTGCGTATCGCACTGTCGGTAATGTTCTCTTTTGTAAGGCTGATGGGTCTAAGATGTAACTCAACAAGCTTCTGAACAAAGCGCATCTTGTCGTTGAGCGGGAGTTTCAATTTAGTAAAGATCTTAGGCACCATCCGGGCTCCTAACACTTCGTGCCCGTGGAATGTCCATCCATGACCGGGCTCAAATTTTTTTGTAGCGGGTTTTGCAATGTCGTGGAGAACTGCAGCCCAGCGCAGCCACAGATCTTTAGAGTGAACGCTGATGTTATCTAATACCTGCAGCGTGTGATGAAAGTTGTCTTTGTGACCTTTACCGTCGATAAACTCTGCACCAGCAAGATCAACCATTTGAGGAAAGATCAATTGAAGTAAACCAGTTGTATAAAGTAACTTCCAGCCGACAGATGGTTTTTTGCTGAGCATTATTTTGTTTAGCTCGTCAGTAACTCTTTCCTGTGAAATTATTTTAATTCGATCCTTGTTTTCCGTTATTGCCTTTAAAGTAAGCTCGTCAATTGTAAATTCAAGTTGAGTTGAAAACCTAATCGCACGCATCATTCGCAATGGATCGTCGCTAAAAGTTATGTTGGGATCAAGTGGAGTTTTAATGATCTTCTTTTCAATATCACTAATGCCATTGAATGGATCAACGAGGCTTCCATAATCATCGTTATTAAGACTGATTGCAAGCGCATTTATCGTAAAGTCACGGCGGTTTTGATCATCTTCGAGCGTGCCTGGTTGTACTGTGGGATTGCGACTTTCAGGAGTATAGCTTTCTCTTCTCGCCCCAACAAATTCTATGTCTAAATCGTAAAGCTTTATCTGAGCGGTTCCGAAGTTTTTGAAGAAGGAAACAGCAGGTTTTGGGTTAAACAGTTCAGAGACTTTTTCGGAGAGTAATATACCATCGCCGAGGCAAACGATGTCTGCGTCTTTAGTTGTTCTGCCTATTATTTTATCGCGTACAAACCCACCTATCAGGTATGCAGGCATACCGAGTTGCTGAGCTGCAGTCGAAATTTTTTTAAGGATGAAAAGCTCTCTATCACTGCAATGGATAAACATGATTGCAGCAAAGATAGGAGATAGAAGTTTTTATAGGAAAGGAGGTAACCGAGGAAGTAGCTACAACTATTTGTTGTTAGAAGACAATCTTGTAAAACTTACTTTTATTCGTATTCAAGTTCGTTCATAAAAAACTCCCAGTCATAATATGGATGAAACTTCGCAGGAGTTTGTAAATCCTTGTTGAAATTTCCCGTAACTACAGCCGCTGAATTGTTGCTGTTTTCCTTTGTTCCTAATACCTGTAGAAACTGCCTGAATACGGGCATCTTTTCTGTGGGGATGTTTAAAGTAACCTGTTGCATATTTATTAGTTTAGTAGTAATATTTCAATTATGCTGCCAAAGCAGCTAATTCCCCACTTTTGGAAACGGGTATTTATACACACTTAATTAACGTTCTTAAGGTCGGAGTATTTGAGGTGCAGATCCTGAAATCCACTTAATGATTGATGATGAAGAACTGCATTGAGTATCATCCCTTCGATGCTCTACTATGTAATCAACCCGTTGTTTTATTTGGTCATCAACGAATTCAAATGTCTGTGGTGTAGGCTGTCCATGAAAATTTGCTGATGTTGAAACCAGTGGTTTTCTGAAGCGTTTAATTAAATGCCTGCAGAACTCATCGTTTGTTAAACGGATTGCTACACTCCCATCCGCTGACAATACGTTTTCAGCTAAGCCGGTCGCCCCTTCATAGATAACAGTTGTAGGTTTTGCGGTTTCATTCAAGTAATCGAAGACGGTTAAATCGAGCTGCGTAACATATTTTAATACATCTCGCTCAGAAGCTAATAATACTATTAAACCTTTCTTCTCTTCTTTGCCTTTTATATTGATGACTTTCTGGACAGCTTCTTCATTAGTCGCATCACAACCTAAGCCCCAAACAGTATCTGTTGGGTAGAGGATTACTCCGCCGTCCGATAAAACTTTCAGGCAATGTTCAATGTCTGTTGTAAAGTCCGTCATTAAGGCGAAGATAAACCTGCATTACATCTGCAGCACATTTTTCAGGAGTAAATTTGAGTGCATGACGACTTCCTTTTTCAACCATTGTTTCAACCATTGCTGCATCAGTGGAGATCGCTTTTAGTGCTTCTGCAATTTCTTCCGGCGAAGCCGGGTTTACATAAAAGGCAGCATCACCGCCGGTTTCAGGGAGACATGAAACATTAGATGTGATAACGGGGATTTTGCTCCACAATGCCTCAAGAACGGGAATACCAAATCCTTCAAAAAAAGAAGGATAAACCATGCATAACGCTTGCTGGTATATAGCAGGAAAATCTTTGGCGGTGACGAACGAGTGTAAAGACTTTAGTTGTTCTTTCTCAGACAGAAAAATTACCTGCTGCTCCAGCCCGGCACTTTTAATGTATTGCTTTACCTGCTGCTTGTAATAATCTCCGTCTCCTATGGCTACCAACGGAATTCTGTTTCCATTCTTTTCTAATAGGGATAATGCCTTACAAATATTCAACAGGTTTTTGCGCTCTATAATTGATCCGACATACAGATAAAACTTTTCCGGGAGGTTATAAACTGCTTTGATCCGCTGTTTCTCTTCTTCACTTACACGGGTGGCAAATGCAGGGATACAACTCTGATAGCAAATAACAATTTTACTTTCAGGGATATTGTAGAACCTGATTATATCTTCTTTTGTTTGTTGACTAATCGCAATTACTACATCAGCATTCTGACAAGCATATTTGAACTTTTGTCGGTAAATCTGAACATCTATTTTTTTATATTGTTCGGGATAGCGTTCGAAGATTAAATCATGGATAGTTACAATAGATTTAATCTGAGTTTTATTGATACTTCTGGGTATCTCGTTACTTAACCCATGATAAATATCAATGTCCATCTCTTTCAAGTCACTCTTCACCCAGCTGCTCCTCCATGCGGAACTGAGCATTTTCGAAAGCAGGCTTTTAGGTGTTACGTTCTGGATATTTGTAAATGAAGAAACATCAAACCGGTCAGTAAGCTTAGGTGCACATAAAAAATAATCATGTTGAGGAAAATCTGTTGCAAGCGATGATATTAAAGTACGGCTGTAATGCCCAAGACCGGTTCCGTTCTGGTAAGCTCTTTTTGCATCGAACGCAATTCTCATCTAAATAATATTACTACAAACATAGAGCAATATGAACCAAAGCACTTAAGCTGTTTACATCTTTTTAATTGAGTTTATCCATGACACTTTAATTTCGCACAAATTCTAAAAATGGACTTACAAGCATTAGTAAATGAAGCATGGACAGAGCGATCTCTGTTGAAAACAGAACCTTATGAACAGGCAGTTAGAAATGCAATTGAAGAAATAGATAAAGGGCGACTTCGCGTTGCTACACCAACACAAAATGGCTGGATCGTAAATGAGTGGGTAAAGCAAGCTATACTCATGTATTTTGGAATTCAACAAATGGAAACATTTTCTTTGCCCCCTTTTGAATTTTATGATAAGATGAAGTTGAAAAGTGACTATGCATCATTAGGTGTGAGGGCTGTTCCGCATGCGGTTGCACGTTATGGTGCATACCTGGCGAAGAATGTTGTATTGATGCCAAGTTATGTAAATATTGGTGCCTACGTTGATGAAGGAACAATGGTTGATACATGGGCAACGGTCGGAAGCTGTGCGCAAATAGGAAAGAATGTGCATTTAAGCGGAGGTGTAGGCATCGGCGGTGTTTTAGAGCCATTGCAGGCGAGCCCGGTAATTGTTGAAGATGGATGTTTTATTGGCAGCAGGTGTATCGTAGTTGAAGGTGTGGTTGTAGAAAAAGAAGTTGTACTGGGAGCTAATGTTGTGCTTACCCAATCAACCAAAATTATTGATGTAAGCGGAAGTGAGCCTGTAGAATACAAAGGTCGCGTACCGGCAAGAAGCGTTGTGATTCCCGGAAGTTACATGAAACAGTTTCCTGCGGGAGATTATAATGTTAGCTGCGCCTTAATTATAGGAAAACGTAAACCAAGCACAGATCTTAAAACCAGTCTTAACGACGCGCTGAGGGATTTCAATGTTTCTGCATAATCTTCAACTTCCATAGAAGGTCTCAAATAAACAATGGCGAATACAAAAACCCAATCAATATCATTCGCTGGTTTTATTCTTACTTTCATTGGAGCAATTTTATTTAGCACCAAAGCGATTATTGTAAAGAAAGCCTTTGCGGGAACATCAGCCGATGCTCTATCGCTGCTGACGTTACGGATGATTTTTTCTCTGCCTTTTTATATTGCCGTTGCAATCTTCTCAAGCAGTAAAAAAGAGAACGTTGCTTTGAGCCGTAATCAATGGCTTTATGTTATTGGCTTAGGATTAATAGGATATTACATTAGCAGCTATTTAGATTTTGTAGGGCTTCAATACATATCGGCGGGTCTCGAACGACTCATCCTTTTTTTATATCCAACGTTTGCAGTTTTAATCAACAGTTTTTTCTTTAAGCAGAAAATTACAGGTATACAAAAAATAGCTTTGACCTTGACCTACCTGGGAATAGGGATAGCCTATTATGGTGAACTGGCAATAGATACCGGTAACCCGAATTTCTTCTTTGGAAGCCTGATGGTTTTTTTATGTGCCGTTACTTTTTCGATTTACCTCGTTGGTAGTGGTCGTATCATTCCCATTATTGGTGCGACCAAATTTACTGCCTATGCCATGCTTTCTGCTACTGCAGGAATATTTATACACTTTATGTTTGCTGGCAACATACAAACCTTAAACAGCGGCACAGGATTGTGGTGGTATGGACTTCTTTTGGCAATTGTTGCAACCGTTATTCCTTCGTTTTTGACTTCGAACGGGATGAAAAGAATAGGATCTAACAATGTAGCTATCATATTCGGCATCGGGCCGGTCTCAACTATTTTGCAGGCACATTTTATTTTAGGAGAGCGAATGTTTCTGGAGCAGGTAATAGGAACACTGTTGGTAATTGCAGGAGTATTACTAATCGGGTGGAAGACGAGACAGGCTGTTGAGTAAATAATTTCCTGATCATGTCCAACATAAAGAAAGCTCTGAAAAATCAGAGCTTTCTATCCAAACATTACAACTTATGAAAATGACTAATATACTAACTTGATTATCTCTGAAGTGTAGTACGCAATAAAGCTTTAGCACGAGAGAATTGAGACTTACTTGTACTTTCTGTAATGCCTAATTGAGAAGCTATTTCTTTATGAGAATATCCTTCAACCGCATATAAACGAAACACCGTTTTATAACCTGAACTTAAAACATTTGCGCTCGACATAATATCTTTCTCATATAAATTATGCAAACCATTTTGTTGTTTATCGGCAACAGAATTTTCTAAGCCTTCACCTACAGTTGTATTCAAGTTCTTTTTTCTCAGTTGCTCAATTGCTGTATTCACAAAAATTCTACGAACCCAACCTTCAAACGACCCTTCTCCACGAAACTTATCGAGGTTATTAAAGAGCTTTACAAAACCTTCCTGTAAAATATCTTCAGCATCCATTTGGTTCTTTGTATACCTAAGGCAAACAGGAAACATTTTAGAAGCAAACATTGTGTACAGTTCTTTTTGGCTTTTACGATCGCCGTTGATGCAATCTGCGATAAGTAAAGTTTCTGGAGTAGTAGAAGTTAGATTCATAATTGTGGTTTTTAATAGTATAACGATATGTTAACCCATTTGGTGCCACAATACAACTTGTTGAAAATCAATTGTTTGTTTTTTTTAGTAACGCCAAAATTTTCCATTCACAGGAAATGCATCCCGATTTTAGACAAAGAATAGAATTTGGAATGGTTCCCAGCGGATGAATAAGAGTTTTAGCTATTGATATTAGATAAGAAACAGCTGTGTGAGCTTGTTATAGGCAATCATCCGATTGAAGTTGCGTAATTAGAAGATGAATATTCCTTAAGCTTTATCTCTATTAATGTATGCTTATTCTCTACGTAATTAGCATGCTCCTTTGTTGCTATTTTTAGTAAGCATATAAATGGCCTAGCTTTTAACTCCTGGCCGTTAAACTCATTTGCATAAGCCTGAAATGTTTGTTGTAAAATAACCTGAGCTAAAGATTCTTGTCTCACCCAACCAAGAAGAACGCCATATATAGCAGGAGCATATTGATCGTATAAAACATTGAACGCATGTTTATCCAGGAATCGTGAACGATCAGTCTGGGTACTTAAGTGCGAATCTGTAGACGAGTTATGGCGGGTACTCATATGCATAAAGGGTGGTCTTCTTTGTAATGCATAAAATTTGAGCCTGCCTATTTGTTTAATACCTTGGAAATGTTTCTAAAATTTCTTAAACGGCTTTTGAGTATTTGGGGAAGAACTTCTACGAGGGTAACCT
>DASVST010000513.1:0-5201 GCA_036387965.1 Segetibacter sp.
AAGATACTTTTACTTTTATAGAAAATTATACTGACCCCTGGGGTTATGATTTCATTCCCGAATATCATGATTACACCATACTTGCCGGAAACGGGATCATCCAACCATTTGGAGATTTGGTTTGGCTTACAGAATGTGATGATATTGGACCATTAAATTATCACAAAATTTTTACTGATATCAGGATTTACAGTGGGGGAAATCAAGTGTTATATTTAAAAGGTAACTGCACTATTAATTTTAAGAAGGTTAAAACTGAAGGCGGTGCTTTTGATGGAACTTTTACTACTACCAGTGGTGCAACAAAATATTGTCATAATAAATTGGTTACAAGTCTGCCTCCTTTAACTATCACCGGCGATTTAGATACTACTACACACATCTTCAACCTGACAATTAAAGGGAAGGTAAATTTCTAAACTTATTATGAAATGGAAGATTGATTTAAAGCTCCTTTTTTAATAGTCGTCTAAAAAGAATATTTAAATCTGAATTTTAATATTATCTCGTATTAATAAATACGAGGCAATTCTCAACTTCTGAAACAAACGGCAGCCCAAGCTGATCAGCATGAAGCATTTTGGTTCTTTGTAAATCAGCAACACCTATTAAGCATAGATCATTAATAATAATATCCGAAATTATATTCATTTCATCCTCACTTGTAAACCAAAGTTTAATGTATTGGCAGTAGTATTATTGTACGTTCCCACCCTTGTAAATACTTCGCCGGCTTTTAGTTGAATAGGGTTAGTGAAGTTTAATACCAATGGGTGCTCCTAATCGGCATTTTCATAAACAACTTCCCCGTTCCGGGCTACACCAAGTATTTTGATTTGACATTTTTCCCCTGTCTTATGAAAATGGAATGGATCGAGGCTTAATGGTTGCAGTTTTATAAACGGTAAATTGAGACTTCACTTTTTAGTATAATTTGAAATTGAAAGCAATACATAAATATGAAATTCAAATTATCTGTATTTTCTAAATCTATAGTTGTTACTACCACTTTGGTTTTACTAGTTACAACAGCTATTGCACAAAAATCAATCATTGAGGCTAAAGCTGACAGTGCTTATACAGTTAAAAACTATCAACTTGCTATACAATATTATTCAGAAGCAATATCAAAGCAGCGCTTTGTCTTTCAAAAAAAGAACTCATATTATAACATTGCCTGTTGCTATGCTTTAGCAGGTAATAAAGACAGCGCATGGAAATACTTAAACAATAGCGTTGAAGCCGGCTATAATAATTATGCTCATATTTTAGAGGATAAAGACCTGGCTACTTTACAAAGGGATAAGAAATGGAAAAAATTGAAGTCGCTCAATAAACGATACCAATCACGCTTACATGATCCATCGAAAGCAGAACTGGTAACAACAGACATTCATAATTTCTGGAATGCTTATGACATGGTGCAAAAAGATACTGCACACGAGAAAAAGATCTTTACAGAATACTACTTTGATAAAGCTTCCCCCGGACTACAGGATTATTTTGTAAGCAGAATATCTAATGTTGATTGGTTTGTTGGTAACCAAAAAGTGAAGCGGGAGTTTTATAAAGCAATAAGGCAAAATACATTGATGATTGACAACTTTAAACCACAGATACAACAATCTTTTGGGAAGTTGAAAGAGTTATATAGTGATGCAATATTTCCTAACGTATACTTTTTGATCGGACGATGGAACAGTGCAGGCACAGTTTCCAACAACGGCTTGCTAATAGGCACTGATATGTTGAGTAAAAGCGATGCAGTGCCACTTGGTGAACTAAACCTCTGGGAAAAGAATAATTACAAATCTATTGATGGGCTACCTTATATAGTTGCACATGAGCTTATACATTCACAGCAATCTAAAATGAAAAGTGATACCACTACGTTATCGAATTGTATTCGGGAAGGTATGGCTGATTTTATAGGAGAACTCATATCCGGGCAAAGCAGTAACCCCAGGTTGCTGGAATTTGGCAAAGGAAGAGAAAAGCAAATATGGAGCGATTTTGAAAAAGATATGTATTTAAAAAAAGCTCAGAATTGGATAGCGAATGCAATGCAGGAAACACCTGAACATCCTGCTGACCTCGGTTACTGGATCGGGTACCAGATCTGCAAATCTTACTACGAAGAAATGACTGATAAAAAACAAGCGGTTTATGACATGCTTCACATCCGCGATTACAAGATGTTTTTAACTAAAAGCAGGTTTGGTGAAAAGGTTGCTGCCTTGTAAGAGCAGGGTAGAAGAGATGAGGCAGACGAGATTGTGAAAGGATGTTTGAATATAATGGTACTTGGTCAGCAATAAATTAGTTCTTTTATCGGAAGCTTTTTCCAAAATTCATATATTCAACTTTCCAATATCTAAATCTTTGGTGTGTCTTCATGAAAAACATCTTTACTTTCTCTCTTTATATTTTTCCTGAATCTTTTGAAGGTCATTCTGCAGCTAATGCAACAGACATATTTAAATGGAAGAAACCGCTCTTAATCTGTATTTTTTTAGGTTTGAATTTATTTGTCTACACAAAAGCTTCATCCCAAATTGTTTACATAGACTCGGCAGCAGTAGGTTTAAACAACGGCACCTCGTGGAAGGATGCATTCAGGAGCTTGGATAGTGTTTGTATAATTCCTGATAGTTTATGGAGATACGATTCGGTTCTAATTGCAAAAGGAACTTATAAACCTGCAATAAAGCCTAGAAAAAGTGTAAGTACAGACTTGAGAGACGTTACTTTTCATCTCCCATCTTTTACAAGTATTTATGGTGGATATCCGACGGGTGGCGGGTTAAGGGATGCAAAGAATAACAGGGTTATTTTAAGTGGTGACATAGGTGCGACGGGAAACGACGCTGATAATGCTTACCATGTTGTCCTTATAGAAAATGCAAATATTGAAATTGACGGATTAATCATTGAGAAAGGAAATGCAAATGGACTTGATAGCTTATTAGTTGATAATAGAAAAATAAGTCGAAGTAGTGGTGGTGGAGGGCACTTTACAGCATCTGATCTATTGTTTGAAAATTGTATCGTAAGAAACAACACTTCTGTAACCGGAGGTGGTCTTTTCATTTCCGAAAATTCGCAATTCACATTTTATAATAGTATTGTTGAAAACAATACTGCTACCCGATCAGGCGGTGGAATTTATTTTGATAATGGTTCATCAACCCGGATTAGTAATAGTATAATTACTGGTAACTCAGCCGCTATAAATGGTGGAGGTATTTATTGTAAGGTGTTATATGAAACCAGCGTTAGAAACTGTACTTTTTTTAAAAACAAAAGCAATGGTCGTGGTAGTGGTTTCTTTAATGCAGCTTCTGCAACAACGGAAATAGCTAATACAATATTCTCAGATAATTACAAGTTTAGTCCTTCTTTAAGTAATGTTGGCGGAGCTGATATTGAAGATAGTATCTCTATCTCTGATGTTAGATTTTGTATACTTCAGACTTATAAAGGCACAGAAGGAAACACTGCAGCATTTGATGCTTTCTTTCAGCAAAAAACCAACCCTGCCGGTGCAGACAATACTTGGGGAACGGTGGATGATGGACTTAGAATAACAGCTCATTCTGCGGCTTTCAACACAGGTAGTAATAGCTTTGATCCTAACGTTGCAACCGATATAACAGGATTGCCACGAATTCAAAATTCAATTATTGATATCGGAGCTTATGAAATCAACCCTTGTAGTGTTTTAAGCGGTAGAATAGCTTATGTAGACAGCTCAGCTAAAGGAACCGGAACTGGTGATTCTTGGATAAATGCCTTCCAGGATCTGCAAAGTGCTATTAACCTTAAAAGAGCAGGTTGTGTGGATACGATAAAAGTGGCCAGGGGTAGTTACTTCCCCGATTCGTATCCTAATGGTGTGACGGGAAGTTTTACCAGGGCTTTCGCCACCTTCACACTTCCCGACAGTATCGTAATAATAGGCGGTTACTCGAGTGGTGGTAGTGCTGCGGCTGATCCTGATTTAAACGCTGTCTTTTTAAAAGGTGAATACAAAAGTGGTATTACCACCTTTAATAACTCTCATGTAATAATTTGTGCGGGAGTTGAAAACGTAAAGCTTTTAGGTATTACTATTTCAAGCGGAATCGCTAATGGATTTGATAGCATTCTGGTAAACAATATTAAGGTGCCACGACATAAAGGCGGTGGAATTATCATTTTAAATAGTAGTGTTGAACTGGTCAGCTGTAGATTAACTAAGAACCAGGCTGTTGACGGAGGAGCCATAAGTGCTTATCGCTCCAGGATGATAGTTAAAAGCTGTCGACTTTTCAAAAATACGGCCACAAACGGGAATGCGTTCAATGGTGGAGGCGGTGGTGCTATCCATCTTCAGGAGCTTAACGTAGGTTCTTTTTTAAGTTCTTGCTCTATTGATTCCAATAGCTCTCCGATGTATGGCGGCGCTATTTATAATTATTATTCAGACAGTCTTAAAATTGATAGTTGTTCTTTTACCGGTAACAAAACCATACAAACCGGGGGCAATGTAATTGGTGGTGGCGCCATTTATAATTACTATGCAAAAGGATCTTTATATAATAATGTTTTATTTAAAGGTAACAGTGGTTATAACGGAGGCGCATTATCGGATTATGGAGCATATACTCAGGCCGTTAATTGTCGTTTTATTGATAATTCAGCATTGCGGGAAGGTGGTGCAGTTTACTTAAACGGGAATACGAACTTATATAATTGTCTATTCTATGGTAATTCTACTACCGAGGCTGGTAGGGGCGGTGGGGCTATTTCTACTTATGCAGGTAGAGGCGTTATCGGTAACTGCACTTTCATCGCTAATAGAAGTAATGGAGAAGCCGGGGCCGTATATAGTGATGGACTTGCTATAAACAATTCTCTCTTCTGGTACAATTTAAGAAACAATGACTCAACCTTGGCCGGGGCCGACCTTAGTGGTTCGGGAATATTTACACGAAACCTGCTGCAGGTGACAGAAAAAACAGATAACATAACAGGCCATAATCCTCTATTTAAAAATTATGCTGACCCTGACGGGCCGGATAATATCTGGGGAACCTTAGATGATGGAATAATACCTTCCATCTTTTCGCCTGTAATAAATATGGGCGATAATACATCAGTCGATCCCCGAGTTTTGGTCGATATAACCGGTGTGCCCCGTATACAGGCAAGGTTCGTTG
>DASVST010000514.1:0-3420 GCA_036387965.1 Segetibacter sp.
TACGCTGGGCAGCCCAATCCGCAGAAATTTCTCTGCAAGGTGTTCCCCAAACTTTTTCAGTATAAGTTTTGAAAAAGATATTGAAAAGTCTTTTGCCGAACTGGTTTGTAACCCAATCCTCAAAGTTCTTAGGATTCTTAACCGGAAATGCTTTCGCTTTCATGTAACTGGCAACACACAATCCTGATTCAATTACACCAAGCTTAGTTAAAGCCTCCATTGCTGCAAGCGGGTACGAGAAAAACTTCTTATTGTAGTAGATCCTGGAACTTCTTGGTCTATCGATCAGATCATCTCCAAGAATCTCTGTCCAGAAATCCTCAACCTCTTTAGATTTTGAAAAGAAGCGATGACCCCCAATGTCAAAATTGTACCCTTTGTAAGATTCAGTACGCGATATTCCACCCACATACTTTGGATCTTTTTCAAATACTACTACATCATGCTTTAACTTACTTAGGATGTAGGCTGCGGTTAAACCGGCAGGACCGGCACCAATAATTGCAATTTTCTTGTTCTGGCTCATATAAAGGGGTGCAATTTATATGTAATAATTGAATAATAGGAGAATATGATGTAAGTTTTACATCAACAAGTTTTTATGAATGCATAGATTTGCACATTAACTGGAAGAATGATTGAGATTTTTATAATGTTGGGGCTTATAGTTTTGAGTGGTATTTTTTCAATGTCGGAGATTGCTTTTGTTTCTGCACGCAAAGCACGATTGGAAGCCCAGGCCAATAAGGGCGATGCACGGGCAAAACAAGCGCTTGCTTTAGCTAACCAGCCCGATACATTTTTATCTACTGTACAGATCGGTATAACCATTATCGGTATTTTATTGGGGGTATATTCCGGGCAACAAATCAAAGATGATCTTGTCGTATTCTTAAATGGCATCGAATCGATAGCTCCTTACAGTAAGGGTACCGCCACAGGTATTATTGTAATTTCTGTCACTTATGTTTCACTTATTTTAGGAGAACTCGTACCTAAAAGAATCGGTTTAGCTAACCCTGAAGGCATTGCCAAAATAATGGCAGCACCTATGAAGGTTGTGACCGTTGTGACCTATCCATTTATATGGTTTTTAAGCAAGAGCACACATCTTATTACTAAACTTATCGGTATAAAATCAAACGACAGCCAGGTTACAGAAGAAGAGATAAAAGCAATAATAAACGAAGGAACCGAACACGGTGCTATTGAAGAAGCAGAACAGGAAATAATTGAGCGGATATTTCACCTTGGTGATAGAAATATCACATCGCTTATGACTCATAGAAGTGATATTGTTTGGATGGATGTAAATGAAAAGGTTGCCGACATAAAGCAAAAGATGCGGGAAATTGTGCATAGCACGTACCCTTTATGTGATGGTGCTATCGACAATATCAAAGGCACAGTAAATATCAAGGACATCTTGTTAGCTGAAGACGAAACCTTACTAAAAGATTTAATGAAGCCGGGAATGTATGTTCCTGAAAATAACAGTGCTTACCAGGTGTTGGAAAAGTTTAGAAACTCTCAGATACACAGCTGCTTTATTGTAGACGAGTATGGCAGCCTTGAGGGGATGATTACCCTAAATGATATATTGGAAGCCATCGTGGGTGACATTACGCAAGTAGATGAAGATGATTATGAAATAGTTGAAAGAGAAGATGGCAGCTTTCTAATTGATGCGCAGATCCCGTTTTACGATTTTTTAAGCAGATTCGAAAAGACGGAATGGATGAACGAAGGAGAACACGATTTCGACACTTTAGCCGGCTTTATTTTGCACCAGTTAGAGCGAATACCACAAACTGGCGATAAATTAGAATGGAAAGGTTTTGAAGTCGAAATAATGGACATGGATACTCATAGGATTGACAAAGTTCTGGTTACATTATCTGAAGAAATCAAAAGTCAATTAGAAGAGTAATTTTTATAATATCTACGCAATTTTTCTTCCCTTCTGGCGTTTTATTTAAAGCGTAGAAATTCGCTGCATTTTCCACCATTTGTAAAGTTCACTACAATGTTATCTTTTGTTTTGAGAAGGGTTAATAAGTATCTCGCTTCCCGTGCTGACAGATCAGTCCGCCAGGATTTTTATTATAGTAAAATTTACTTTAAAAGAATCACGATCTTTTATAACATTTTTACCGCCAAGAAAAAGGATGCATTAATTTCAACTACCTCAGAATCAATAAATCCGTTAGGCTTAAAATTTGGCATCACATACAAGCAGGCTGTAAAGCAGTTTAATAAGCCAAGCTTTGTTTACGACAATGAAAAAAAAGACAAAAACCATAAAGCTGTACTTATTCGACACAGTATAAATAATATCAAGTTGCTTGTGCAACTTCAGTTTTTCAATGACAAGCTTTTTTTTATCGGTCTTGATGTTTCGAGGAGCATTAATAAAGAAGAAGAAAAATCACAGGTAATAAATACTGTCATTCAAAAATACCTCAACAAACCCTTTAAAACAGGTGATGAATATCCGATAATTGAGGATCAGGCAGGAAATTTTATCATCATTAATGATGACATCAACTTTTCAATTTGCTACCTCGATGGCAATATGCCACATGTACGGAAGTATATAATGGAACATGCACAATCTTCTCTTAAACAACCATCAAAAGATAAAGAAAGCTTATTCTACGCCTTTTAGTTCATCGGTAGGATACCTTTCCACAGCTTAATTGAACTCCCGCTGCGAAACATCTGAATTAAAGATTATCTCCAAACAGGATATCAAAGTGATTGCTGAGAATTAAGCTTCATTGGTATATTTGCACACCAGCAAATGTTTCCACATGAAAAGACTTCTTATACTCTCTTGTATTTTAATTAATTATACTTCTGGTAAAGCTCAGTTACAAAATAATCCAGGCTCAAACCACGCCAACCGGTTCGAAGAATTAAACTACTTACTATCTACGCCCAATGCTTATAGAACTGCAAGCGGTGCACCCGGCCCGCAGTACTGGCAACAACGAGCTGATTATGATATTGCAGTTGAACTGGATGAACCCAATAACATCTTAACAGGTAGTGAAACAATCACGTACTACAACAACTCACCGCATCCATTAAGTTATGTTTGGTTACAGGTAGATGAAAACTTCCATCATCCCAACAGCGATAACAACCGCAATAATACAAGCCGCATACAAAGCAGCATGAGTGATGCACAATTGAATACCCTTGAGCCATACCGAAGATTAGAAGGATATGGCGTAAACATTACCAAAGCAACAGATGCTTCTGGAAGAGCATTGAAATATACCATCAACCAAACAATGATGCGGGTTGAATTGCCTACCACCTTAAAGCCGGGACAGAAATTTGTTTTCAACCTAAACTGGAACTTTAAAATACCCGATAAGTTAACCCGCTATGGTCGCGGAGGTTATGAATATT
>DASVST010000515.1:0-2789 GCA_036387965.1 Segetibacter sp.
CAATGCTAAATTTTTTGGCAATGGTTTTACCCACGTTGTGTGAATAAGAGCTATAAAGTGCTGTCTTCGTGGGATTTGGAGGTGTATGTTGCTTTAAAATTTCTCTGATAATACATGTTATATTGGCAGAAGGAGCACGTGTAAGCACTTAAGCAGTGTTTTGCAGCGCCAGCTTTTTAATCTTTGTTATTGTGTTTATATTGATGTTGAGAAGCTTAGAAATTTCAACACTCTTGTAGCCTTTCTTCAATAACTGTAGAGCTTTTTTGTTTTTCTCCTTGCTTAGAAACTGTAGGGTATCTTCTTTCGTTCCTTCTTTTCTTCCCTTATATGCGCCTCTTAGTTTTGCAAGTGTAATTCCTTCAAGCTGTCGTTCTCTTATCTGCTTACGTTCCATTTCACCAACAACGCCAAGAACCGATATAATGAGTTTAGAGATTGCATTCTCCTTACCATCTTTGTCAAGAGTTCTTAAAGACTGTGAAACAAACTCAATTGCTATACTACGTTCAGTGAAAAAGTGAATCGTGTTAAGCACATCACGCAAGTCACGACCTAATCTATCAATCTGCCAAACTGATAAGCATTTGATGATTCCGTTATCAACGTATTTCAGAATCTCCTTACCTCCAGGTCTTTCGAAGAATGGTATAGCTCCACTGCATTTGTCTTCTACCAGTAAGTCATAAGCTTGCTCATTTACTTTTTGTCTGTCTGTGTTTTGGTCTGCGGTAGAAACTCGCACGTAAAGAATGTTCATATTTTTAGAGTCGCTCTGTTTTTTTAAGTGAGCATAGCGATACCCTAAATTTAAGACAAATACCTGTGGTTCAGTCCTTTACGACCATGTTTTTGGAGTTTGCAAATTCTTATTTTGAAGTAGAGCCTAAAATAAATACCACCATCGGTAACCTACCTTTGCTCCATGCACCTCTACATCAAAAACATGGTATGCAACCGCTGCATCCTTGTAGTACAACAGGAGTTAGACAAACTTCAAATAGACAGTAGGAACATTACTTTAGGCGAGGTAGAAACAACAGCAGAACTGCCAAAAGAAAAAGTAGAGCAACTGGCACAAAAACTTTCAGCCCTTGGCTTTGAATTGCTCGACAACGGTAAACAACAACTGATAGAGAAAATCAAGAACATCGTAATTAAACAGGTACATCACACACAGGAAGAAAACAACAGAAACTATTCTCAAATCCTTTCCAAAGCACTGCACAAAGATTACTCCTACCTAAGCAGCCTCTTTTCAGAAGTAGAAGGCATCACAATTGAAAAATACTTGATTAATCAAAAGATTGAGAAAGTCAAAGAGCTTATCATCTACGATGAATTAAGCCTTTCAGAGATTGCCTACCAGTTGGGCTACAGCAGCGTAGCACATTTGTCCACTCAATTCAAAAAAGTAACAGGACTTACACCAAGTCACTTCAGGCAGGTAGGGCAAAACAAGAGAAAGCCTTTAGACAAGATTTAGCCTGCATCCCAAAATCATATAAATGTTATCCATAATTGTGTAACAGCTACGCTGTAGGACAATAGTAGCTTTGTTATATCAAATACAAAAGATATGGCAACAGATAACAACAGCACAGTAAGTCTTCCTCTCGAAGGGATGGACAGCGAACATTGTGCTTTAATAATAGATAAGGGACTAAGCAAAGTTCAGGGCATTAAAACCCACACCGTGGAACTTAACAACAACAGGGCTGTCATCAATACAGGCGACGATGCAGAAGTTCTGAAAAAAGCAGTTGAAGCTATAAGAGATTTAGGTTATGATGTTTCAACCGTTAAGAAAAACTTTCCTGTGCTCAACATGACCTGTGCATCTTGTGCAATTAGTTCAGAAAGCATTTTAAGAAGCCAGCCCGGTGTAATTAACGTAGCCGTTAATTATGCTAATGCAACAACCCAAGTTGAGTATGTTCCTACCGTAACAGACCCACAAAAACTAAAGGCATCACTGCAAGCTATTGGTTACGATTTAATGATTGATGAAAGCGAAGAAGGAAAGGACCAATTAGCAGAGATACAGAAGCAAAAAGCTGATACGCTTAAAAAGAAAACAATAGGTGCAATCCTGCTTTCTATACCCACTGTAATAATAGGAATGTTCTTTATGAATATACCTTATGCTAATTACATTATGTGGGCATTGTCAACACCGGTCGTGTTGATTTTTGGAAGACAGTTTTTTGTAAATGCATGGAAGCAAACCAAGCACCGTTCTGCAAACATGGATACCCTTGTTGCATTAAGTACAGGGGTGGCTTATATCTTCAGTGCATTTAATACAATATACCCCCAATATTGGCACAGCAAAGGCTTACATGCGCATGTTCATTTTGAAGCTGCAGCCGTAGTAATAGCTTTTATTCTCTTAGGAAAGATGTTAGAAGAAAGAGCAAAAAGCAACACATCTTCAGCTATTAAAAAGTTAATGGGTTTACAACCCAATACAGTTACTGTAGTGCATCATGGAGGGCATCAAATGGAAATGCCAATAGCTAAAGTGAAGGTCGGAGATACATTATTAGTAAAGCCAGGTGAAAAGATTGCAGTTGATGGAACAGTAAGTGAGGGTGTTTCTTTTGTAGATGAAAGCATGATTAGTGGTGAACCAATACCAGTAGAAAAGAAGCAGGGAGAAAAAGTGTTTGCAGGAACAATAAACCAGAAAGGCAGCTTTCAATTTACAGCAGACAAAGTAGGTGGAGATACAATCTTAGCACAGATAATAAAGATGGTACAGCAGGCACAGGGAAGCAAAGCACCTG
>DASVST010000516.1:0-2256 GCA_036387965.1 Segetibacter sp.
ATAAAACAATTTGGATATAAAGGGAATGCAGATGGAAAGCGTTAAATTCATTTATGCTTTTTAGTGAATACTACCCCGATTATTTTACTGCCACAATTCTGGAATGGAAGCTCCTGTTGAAACAAGATAAATACAAAGACATAATGATTTCAAGCTTACAATTTTTAGTAAGTGAGAACCGGATAAAAGTATATGCTTTTGCAATCATGAGTAATCATATTCACGCGATCTGGCAAGTACAAGCAGGTTTTCGGCGCAAGAAATTCAACTTTCGTTTATGAAGTATACTGCACAGATGATTATAAAAGATTTAAGAAATAATCACAAGGAAGTATTAGAGATGTTTAGGGTAAAAGCATCAGATAGAAAATATCAGATATGGGAAAGAAATCCGTTAAGCATTTCGTTATGGTCACAATCTGTCTTCCAACAAAAGATGGATTACATTCATTTAAATCCAGTGGTTGCCGGTATTTGCAAGTTTCCGGAAGATTATAATTATTCTTCGGCAGCTTTTTATATTAATGCTGTTAACAAATGGTCTTTCTTAACTCATTATAAAGCATAGAGGTTTGTTGGTGAAGAACACCATAGCCGTCAACTTAAGGTAAAAATGTTTTTAGAGGAAGAAACAAAAGTCCTTTGACAGTGATGTTTCCAGTCTAATTCAAAAGTTAGAATCGGTTCTTTCTTCTGAGCTAATAGAAAAAGTTGCCAGAGAGTCTGGATTTCTAAAGCGCCAGTCCAAGCTGAAGCCATTATGTTTCTTAAAAATGTTGCTATTTGATCATCTTCAAATTGATCAGCCCAGCCTTCAACAGCATAGCTTTAGTCTTTATGATACTGAGGGCACTCAGATCACCAAACAAGCGATTGATAAGCGCTTTAATAAGGAAACGGATGCTTTTGTACAAGCAATATTCGAGCAATATCTTCAGCATCAAATTGGCTATAGCAGCCTTTCATCTGGACTGAGCAAATTTTTCAGTGCTATTCGAATAATGGACTCAACAGAGTTCCAGCTACCCGCGCAAATGGCAAAAGAATTTCCTGGGTTTGACGGAGATGGTACAGCCGCATGTGCCCAATTGCAATTTGAGTATGATTTGCTTTCCGGTAAAATCAATCAGCTATGTATCGACAAGGCGAGAACTTCTGATGTTCATTATGCAAATGAGACAAATGGATCGCTTAAGGCTGGCGAATTAATTTTGCGAGACCTGGGCTATTATTCACTCCACATGTATAAAGCGATTGAGGAACGCAATGCATATTTTGTGAGTCGGTTAAAAACACAGGTAATAATTTATGAACAAGAAAATGGAGTTTTTAAAGAGCTAACATATCAGCAAATAATAGAGAGATTACAAAAAGGAAATGAAAAGTATATTGACATTAAAGTTTACATCGGAAAAGAGGGGAAACAGCCCGTAAGGCTAATTGCTAATTTGCTTGAGGAGGAAGCGGTTAACCGTAGAATTAACCGAAAGAAAAAACGAAAAAAAAAACTTAATGAAGACGACGAATTATGGACGCGATTTAATTTGTTTATAACGAACATATCAACACAAACTGCAACTGCAGAAGAAATATATCACTTGTATAAACTTCGCTGGCAAATTGAACTGATATTTAAATGCTGGAAGAGTATATTAAAGATACATCTGGTAAGACCGATGAAGGTTTATCGTTTCAAATGCTACCTTAAAAGTAAGTTGATTTGGATAATGATTAACTGGGATATCTTAATGTCATTCTCTCAACACATCCAGACCAACTACAACAAAATAATTAGTCTTTATAAGTGTTTTTCCATATTGAAAGTGCTAGCTCAACAAATAAGTAGCTTAATCTTTAAGCCAGATGTAGGCAAACTTAAATCATGGCTTGCAAAGCTATTTAATGCAATAGTACAACATGCAGTAAAAGAAAATAAAAAGGGCAGAGTTAGCGTAAAAAACATCCTAAAAACGTAGAGAAAATAAGATGCAATTATTAATTTTACAACATCAATTAAACCTAAGTCATCCATCACCCGGTGGCTGTAAAAAAGTAAAAATGAGGAATAAAATTGCCATGCGCAAACCGCATGGCTTTGTTATTTAAACAATATTTAATGTGTTCTTAAGTTGACGGCTATGGTGAAGAACACCAACGGCGGCGTAAAAGCGCCACGTGCATGTTGTTACATTTTTGCATTTGAAGGTGTTCTTCACCTTCAAAAAACGATTGAGCAAATAGTCGTTGGTGAAGAAC
>DASVST010000517.1:0-4446 GCA_036387965.1 Segetibacter sp.
TACATGCTTCAACAAGATGTTTGCGGCTAAGACCTGTTTGGTTAGGTTTATCTTCCTTTCCTCTCCAACCAAAAAAAGCCTTTGAAGAAACAACATAAGATGTTCTATCCCAGTTTTTACTCTTTAAAATTCTGCCCATCATTTTCTCACTTTCACCTAAAGCATAAACTTCTGCGTTATCAAAAAAGTTGATGCCGTTTTCATAAGCAATACTCATTAATTCATCAGCGCTGTTATCTTCAATTTGTTTGTGAAATGTTACCCAGCTCCCAAAACTCAAAACACTTAATTGTAAGCCTGACCTGCCTAAACGTCGATATTCCATAGTGTTATAAAATTTAAATATAAAGGTAGTGAGGAAAGCGGATTCTGATAAGAAGATGATTAAAAAGTGCCGAGATAGGTACTGTCTGGAATCGTCATAAAGCTGTTTCTTACACCGAAAATTGTAAACTTCTTAAAGTTTTGATCAGCTTCCATTCCAGTGCCATATAGCTTTTGAGTGGGCTTGGTAATAATCACTTTTTTATCTGTATAGAATTTCTCTCTTTGCTGATCCCAATACAATTCATTTGTGCGCAACGTATCGCCGGATAGGTTATAAACGACTATACTATCTTTTAAAAAAACCTTGTTTTCGCTTTCTCTATATATAGCATATTTCGCAAACAGCTTGCTTTCTATTTTTAGTTGATCACCATAAAATGTTACTTGTATTGATTTAGGAAATTCAACTTTTGGTGTATCGAGCTGGTAGCGAAGCATGAAAGGTGCAGTGAGTTTGGCTTTTAATTTTCCTTCCTGGCTTAAAAGACTCTCGATATTTATAGCCTCTTCCACACCGATTTTTTTCTTGCCAAGGTTTTTAACAGTTTCCGGATCATTTTCACAGGAACAAATAAAAAAGCAGCCTCCGAAAAAAGCTGCTAAAAAATTTATTTTTATACCTCTGAAGTTAATCATACCTGCGCTTTTGAAACCAGCCAAAATCACTAAGTGCCATACCAAAGGAGATCCTGAAATAATTTTCAGTAATATTATTTGCTTTACTGCCTCTTTTTCCTACCTCGATAGCTGTATTTAAAACAGTTGATTGAGTACTTCCATAACCTCTCCAGTTACGAATAGGCAATCCTGCTCCAAGCGTTAAACCGTTTACTTTCAATTCTTTTCCATCGGCATTCACATAATCTTTACCGGTATAAAAACCTGCCCTGAAAGTCACCATGTTCCAATAGCTCGAAGTACTTAAAGGATTTGGAATAAATTGTCCTGCAAGTCTGAATTGCCAGCTATCTGTTAGCTTATCAGGCTGATTGTAGAACTTAAATTGTGACCATTTAGCGCTTTCAAATTCAACCCCTAACATTCCTTTTTGGATAGTTCCACCGAAACGATCAGTAATTGTAGTGCTGTAACTTAAACCTGCTGTATAAGTTGAAGGTACTTCGATAGTGCCCCTGTTATTTAGTGATTCGGATACGGTTACCCTGGCTGTATCTGCCCTACCTGATGTAAATGAATAAGTTTCTCTTACAACATCCTGCCTTGCGTCAAATGTTTGTTTAAGCGCTGTTGTAAAACCCAGTGTCATTGCTGAATTTTTGCTAACGCCGAACCTGTATTGCATTCCACTATTGAAGAAAGCTTTACCGTAAGTAGTCGTTGTGCGTGAATTTGATTCGTAATAAAAAACAGTATCGTTAAGTGGAACTACCCGTGTATTCGTTTCTCTTCTGCCAAATGAATAACCTGTATTAAAACCTATACTAAATCCTCCCCAACGTTTGCCCACTCCAGCAAAAAGCTGATATAAACCTCCGTTACCTTCATATAATGTTGCGAAACTATCTATGCCGGCTACTCTTTTTCTTTCTTGTATAGCGTAGTTTATTTTTGAGATTGGGCGTATACCAAAAGCAATACCGAGGTTTTTTGCTTTGTTCAACGGCATACCAAGACTAACATATGAAGGTGTGAAGTTGGTTGAACTGAATTTTTTAACGGGGCTGGCGCTCTTTAAATTCCTGTTATCGATGTTTATGCCTACATCAAAAGTTACAAACCTATGAGCGCTGTAGCTGGCAGGATTATAAAAGTTTATACTCTGACCATCAACATAAGGTGAGGATAAGCCTCCGAGTCCACGATTCACAATATTTTGTCCGGAAAAAAGATCGCCTAAGCCGTAACGCGAAAAGGGTGAATTCTCCTGAGCGAATGTGCTAAATGATACTAAGAAAAGTAAAATTCCGAGGCTAAGTTTTGGGTTGGTTGTTGTACTCACTAATCGCATACAGACCTTTGTAAATTAAATAAGGGTCTGCAAATATCTTGTTTTTAAGCAGTTGTCCAAAAAAGCCTGTATCGCCCCCGGTTAAATGCACGTTAAAGTTGATGTACTTCTCCTTGTAATTATTTATTATCCCGTCGATCTCATTTGCCATCCCAAGTATAACGCCGCTTAGTATGTTTGTTTTTGTATCATACCCGAGAAGAGGAAAATTCCAATCTGCTTTAATTAAAGGAAGTTTGGCTGTAAAGTGTTCTAAAGATTTAAACCGCATTTCCATACCGGGAGAAATACTGCCACCAATAAACTGGTTATACTTGTTTATGAAGTTATAAGTAATGCATGTCCCCAATCCAATAACAAGGTTATGCTTCTTAGGGTATAGATCGACAGCACCAACGACCATTGCTAGCCGGTCTGCGCCAATTGTCTCAGGCTTGCCTACAGGTGTTGTAATAGGAAATTTGCTTTCGTGAGAAAGTTTATGAAAAGCGGTTCGTTGTTTCAATAAATCTTCAATAGCAGGATTATGGTCTATGACTGAAGAAAGAATAGACTTTGTTGGTTGATATTTTTGGAGAAGGTTTTCGACTGTTCCGGTTGAATCATTTTCAACAATAACTACCTCTTTAAAATTTGCACCTTCAAAAACAGCACACTTCAAGAGAGTATTTCCAAAATCAAAACAAAGAGTATGCTGCATAATTAAGTTTTATAGATCGAGGTTGAAGCCCTGTATCTCTTTAAAATGTCCGTTAAGTTTTATTCGCTCTTTCAATGTTTCCATTTCACTTACGAGTGGTAAGATCTTCATCAAATGTCGTTTTAAATATTCAAGCCTTTGATCTTCTCTCATCAATCCGAGTAATTCATACTCTTCATCAAGCGAAAGCGCCGCATGATGAGCTACATCGTAAGAAGTTAGTTCTTCTTCTGTTTTCGTAAAGTCTTTTGTAAGCTTCATTAACTCATGCAGGCTTCTGATACTCACGATCACTTTTCTTCGCAGTTCTCCATTATATCTTATTTCGTTGGCTGGATAGTTTACAATAGCGCCACTGTAAAGCTTATCAGGAAGGGATTTGATGATTTCTAAAATCCTGAACACTTTTAATCCGGTTGTTTTAATGTCCATTTTTCCGTCTTCATACACTTGCACTATTTCAGACACTTCCACCAACGTACCTATTTCGCCTATGCCGGTTTTCAAAACAGTGGGTATTCCAAAAGGTTTTTTGCTTTGATGGCATTCGTTTATAAGCTGTTTATACTTCGGCTCGAATACATGCAGGTTTAGTTTTTCGCCGGGATAAACAACAATATCCAAAGGAAATAAAGGAATGAAATTGGTCATAAACTAAAGGGTGCAAAATTAATCATATTGATGTGACAATAGAAAAAAGTAGCATGAATTCATTCCACTCGTCATTGCGAGGCAGAGCCTGTCCCGTTCACTAACGGGGAAGCAATCCCCTACACTAGCAGGTTATCAATAGGTTTGTGATTGCTTCGCCAAGCTACGCAAGGCTTGCAATGACGAATACGAGATAATTTTATATGCACCTGTTTATATTAAAAGATGTAAAATCATAGGTTTTAATTTCTTTTGTAAAAAGATCGGATAATGAAAATATCAGGATTTACTATAATCAAAAATGCTGTTATAAATGATTATCCTATAGTTGAAGCGATCACTTCTATATTGCCTGTTGTAGACGAAATTATCGTTCTTGCTGGAGATTCAGATGACAATACTGTTGAATTGATTGAATCAATAAACAGCACTAAAATAAAAATTCATCATTCAGTTTGGAACACTTCGCTTCGCTCGGGTGGTAAGGCACTTGCAGATGAAACAAACAAGGCATTTAAATTAATAGAGCCATCTTCTGATTGGGCGTTTTATATACAAGCTGATGAGGTAGTTCATGAGAAATACCTGGATGCTATAGTTGAAAGTTGCAAGAAATATAAAGACTCACCGAAAGTGCAGGGACTACTTTTTAAGTATGCACATTTTTATGGAACATATGATTATTTGGGTGATAGCCGCAGGTGGTATAATCATGAGGTAAGAGTTATTAGAAATGATAAACGAATTACTGCATATAAGGATGCACAAGGTTTCAGAATCGGAACCAAAAAACTTTGGG
>DASVST010000518.1:0-2080 GCA_036387965.1 Segetibacter sp.
CTAACACCATTTTATGACCAACTTTATAGCGAACATTTACCTTTATCTCCTCCCCCTTCACTGATTGAAAAAATTTTTTTACACTGATGTTTTCAGTGCGGTATGATGCAGAAAGTAAAACATCACTATTTGGTAAAACATATTTCTCATGTGAAAGCAATTGCTCATTTAACCGATGAACGTCAACGGTGTTGTTCTTACAAATAATTGTAAGCAGTGGGAGACTCTCAATCAAAAACAGCGTGTCGGAAGAATAATTTTCAAGCTTAGCCTGAAAGAAATGCTCTGCATGATTACCGATATAGTGTTTCTGGTAAAAAGAAAGATAGAGCTGTTGTTCACCCCCGTTAATTAGCAAGGCATTGTTTTTAAGTGGGTACGAGGACTCTTTTCGATACCACACTGTTAATGGAGAACACGTAGCAAAACAGAAAAGAAAACAAATAGCCAGAAGAGTAAGAGAAAGTTTCATTGAGCAGCCATTTGGTTGAAGGTAAATTAACTAACCGCACAAAAAATTCGCCTGTGAGAACACAGGCGATGACTGCTTTAAACTATGAGGAAAATTGAGAAAAGACGTTTCGAATGGTTGAAGATCAGGACTTCAACAGGTTAGGAATAATGCCGAAATTAATTTCCGTTTGTTTGATCTTTGGCCATTTAACTGCCGAACATTCTTCTGCTCCAGTGTTTGCCGATGGCTTTGGAAGAAGCAAAGCAATGTTCAATGCAACAACGAACAGGACCAACACAACTGCAACTAACTTTCTCATGGCGTGTAATTAATGAGGCAAAACTAATACGACAACCTGCCATGGTCAATCGCATAAATGTGTGTATTTGCAATACAGGAGTACGAAATGCAAAAAAGCCGCCCTGGGGCGGCTCTTGCTGTGAGTAAAAATGTTTATTTCTTTTTGTTGAAGAAGTAACCAACCGTTAATTGCAAACCACGATTCTTGATAGACTCTCCGTCTTCCGACTCCATCAGGTTGCTAAGACCTAACTTGTAACCGGCGTTCACAAACAAACCGTTGTTAAACTGGTAACCGGCAATTGCATTAGCACTGAAGTCAAAACGCTTGAAGCCTGCGCCACCGTCTTCTTCTTTTTTGAAGGCGTCTGTTTCTTCTTCTTCTTTTTCAGAAGGATCGAAAGGGTTGGTGTAAATAACTTTGGATTTACCAAACAAGCCATAACCTAAAGAAGGACCGGCACCGAAGAAAAGTTTACCGGAAGAAAGATTCACATTGTACACGAGGTTCACGGGCAACTCTGCATAAAACAGTTTGTTGGTAGCAGACATAGATGGAATAAAGGAATCACCTTCGCCGTCTCCTTCAAACTCAAGCTTGCCGCCCTTTTGCAAAAGATTCAATGATGTGCGCAGCGAAAGTTGGTCGCTCAGTTTTGCATCGGCCACCACACCGGCGCCAATACCGATAGTGGAGCTCTTTTTGAATGCTTCTGTTCCTTCCCCGCTTAAGCTGGTTCTGGCTAAATTACCATGGGCTTGTATACCCCAGTTTACCTGACTGAATGCTGCAGTTGTTACGATGGCTGCAATGGCTAAGAGAAAAATCTTTTTCATTTTTAATTTTTTTATTTGGTTTCAAAATCTGTTGCAAAGAAAGCCTTGTGAAGAAGGGAATTCAATCGCACGATCATGTGAAATGCAGGAGATAAAAGAGATTGGAGTAACATGAATATGTGTAAAAGGAAAAAATGTGGCCCTGGGAGATCGATCTTTCTAAGCAAGGAGGTGTATCCGGATGGTTAGCAGAAAAACAAAAGCCACCCATTCAATGATGGATGGCTTTTGTTATGTATTTGTATCTTATTACACGATCCTGTCCTTAAAGGCTTTGGCCACAGCCTCGCTTTTGCTGTTCACATGCAGCTTCTCGTAAATCTTTTTAATGTGGCTTCTAACCGTATCAATAGCAATGAACATGTCACTGGCAATCATCTTATAACTGTATCCATCTACGAGCAACTGCAATACTTGCTTTTCCCTATCCGACAAATGATAGTCCTCCCCTTGCTTAGTATTCATGTTGGCAAACATCTTCAGCACCTG
>DASVST010000519.1:0-2411 GCA_036387965.1 Segetibacter sp.
ATTCTTCAATTAATTTCCAAAAAGCAGGAATCACTGTTTCTATATCCTCTTTTTCAGGTTGGGTTCTTGCATCATGTAAACCTCGCTGTATAGCATTTGTAAAGGCAACATTTTTCCATAACTCATATCTGTCTTCTTTATTAAAAAGTAGTCCAAGATTTCTATAGAATGAGATATCGTATTCTCCATCAATAAACTTTTGAACGACCTCGGTAGTTAATTCATTGGGATTATCATACTTTGGATCATCCTCCGTGTAATGAGATTCTCCAACTATTAGTAGTCGTCCATATTTACCTATTCCAAAATTTTCTCCTTTCCATGGTTGAAAATTTATTCCTGGGATCATGTTTTATGTTTTAAAGTTAGATTGATTAACACTACTTATTCCTTTTCGCCCTGCCGGCTCTCCTTTCACAGCCCATTGTACAGTTAACGCATCCCGGCATTCCTTTGATAATGCTGAAGTAAACGCAACCAGCTTAACTCTTCATAATGTGTAGCACAAAATTATTCCTCAAATAATTCTTTGTACCGCTAAGCTCATAATCTTACCTGATGTTCCACAGTCTCCCGTCTGCAAAGGGCACCTCACCAGCGTGGGAGGTTATGGTTGTCGCAAATACAATATACCTAATTGCTGTGCTAACTCCAAGTGGTGCAGCATGCCCTGTCCCTGCGCATGCTAAAAGCCTTTCGAGGAGACCCGACAAGATGGAACAGTTTGAGTGTACCTATAGGCTTTAAGCGCTTCTGCACTTTGATCGCTCTTTCTCACTAAATAAAGTTCTGCGCTAATTTCCCTCAGCCATTTTAGCTAACACCTGCAATTTTTTCATTTGAAGATTCATTTGGTGCATTATAGTTTCCTCGTAATCATTCTTCTTTTCATTGATTTTACTTATCAATACAAGCATTTCTAATCCAAGAAGGAAGAAAAACCATATAAGCCAAACTCCTAGAGCAACTTTTGAACGCGATATCAGGCTAAACATTACTTCCAACTCATCTAAAAAACCCACTTTAGCACTAATTTCTTTTTCAAGTTGCGGCCTAATGTTCAAAAGTGCTGTCTCCTTTTCTGACTTTTGTGTTCTCAAATCTGCGATATTCTGTTCAATGGGTTGTACTAAGGCCTGTTTAGGGTTAATTATATTAGAGACACTAACTGAAGTTGTATTTTTTACCTGCTCTGATGTTGTTGATTTGCCACTCGAATCAGTTGTTGTACGTTTAACCACTGTTGGCGTAGATTGTGATGATACACTTCTAATTGTGGGATTCTTTTCCAACTCACTTAATAATTCGAGCCTTTCATTTTCCTTTTTAAAAAGAGCAGTATCTAGGGATGCAATTTGATGCCTTAACTCTTCTGTTTTAGGAGGCAAGGCTTTTTTGACTCTTTCTTCTATAGAGGTAATTTTCTCAAGTTCGATATCTTCCTTAAAAATAATTTGGTCAATGATAATTGCACCAATTATAGCCATTAAAACAGCAATTAATCCTCTTGAAATATAAAGCCAACGGCTTGGAGTAACAGATAAAATAATTTGACGTTCAATCTGAATTATTATTACTACAAATACAATCGCCCCTACTATGGAACCCCAAAACCCTCCATGCACATATCTGCTTGTAAAGCTGTAGCCGATAAATGACCATAGTATGCACACTATAAGTAGTGCTGATGTATATCGCTTAACCGCTTTAGCAGCTACCTCACTTGAATTCCTTACAATACCATAGTTATAACCGGTGAGGAAACAACCGAAACGTACCCACAAATTTTTCATAAATAAGTTTTAGAAGTTTCTTCTTAAGATAGAATGATGAGAGATTGCAGCTAACCCATTTCTAAATCCACGAGTATAACTAATAATAATACCTTGTCCTAAGCCTCGATTATTTATTGCATCGTCTTTAATTTCTTCTACTTGATTCAAATGGGTTTCTGCAGTTTCCTTTTTCATAGTCAGTTCCTCCACTGTATCAATCATACCACTTCTACCACGACTTGAAATATGAAAATTAATTTCCCTAATAGAATCTTCGTAGAAGGTTTTTACTTTTCTAATAGTTCTTTCTAAATCGCTTTTTAAGGACTCTACATTTTGCTCAAGGTGAGTATTATCAGGGTTTACAAGCGCATCATCGTAACCTTTCGCCTCATGATTTTTCTCAAGAAATTGATAAAGGAAGTAAATTCCATTATCAATTGATTGTACTTGAGTTCTTTCATTAAATGCATTATCTACTGGTTTAGCGTTCTCAATAAATACGTTCTCCAGTATCTCCGGCTTAGGTTGATTATTAGGTAGACTTTGAATTTCAACACCATTTGTATGACGGTTCTTGTTATTAAAAAAATTAAATAATCCCATAAATTTAGTTTGTTTAAATGTTTACAGTTG
>DASVST010000520.1:0-2585 GCA_036387965.1 Segetibacter sp.
ACTTTTTCAATTTGTAGGCGTATTACTGGTGTCAACACCTTAAACCCTACAGATGAAACCTCTTGTACTACTGCTTGCACTTGCGTGCTCAATTCAATCGTTTTCACAATTTACAGTCAAAGGAAAAATATTCGATAATTCAAAAAAGCCTGCCAGGGCTGTAACAGTTTTGCTATTAAAGCAAAGCGACTCTTCGTTAGTAAAGTCAGCAATAACAAATGTTCAGGGCGAGTATTCCATTGAACAAGTAAAGCAAGGGAAGTATCTTTTAAAATTATCAATGGTTGGATTTGGAAGCAATTTCAAAGCAGTTGATGTAAACAGTTCCAACGTAGAAGTAGGAGATATCCATTTATCTGCTGTGTCTAAAACATTGCAGGATGTAACTGTGGTTGCTACTAAACCTTTTCTTGAGCAACGAGCAGACAGGCTAATTGTAAATGTTGAAAACAGTGCAACTGCAGCAGGTTCCACCGCTTTAGAAGTTCTTCAAAAAGTGCCCGGTGTGATGGTGGTAAATGATAAAATAAGGCTTGCAGGTAAAAATAGTTTGTCGATAATGATTGATGGCAGGTTATCACAGTACCAGGATATGTCGCAGGTATTGAGAGATATGTCTGCAAGTAATATTGAAAAGATTGAAGTAATAACCAATCCGGGTGCAAAATACGATGCTACCGGTGGCGCTATCATCAACATTATTTTAAAGAGAAATGCTGATCTTGGCACAAATGGTTCTATATCGGTATCCGGTGGAATGGGCTTGTACGACCGACATAATGAGATTCCTATAGATCGAAATTTTTATAGAGGAAGTACAGCAGTTTCCCTCAACCATAGAAAAAACAAGTGGAATGTATATGGTGGCTATAGCTACTTTCATCAAAATAATTTCACCTTTAACCAGTTTATTCGCGAGATAGGTGGCAGTCGCTTCTTACAGATCAACTACTCACCAAATAATGTGAGCAGTCATTCTTATAGGTTAGGTGCAGATTATTATTTAGATAAGAAAAATACTTTCGGGGTTTTCATAAGAGGCTTTTACCGTGCAGGCGGGGGTGAAACCTTCAATAATACGTTTCAAACTAAAATATCAGACGGGCAAAGCATAAGTCAATTTCAAACACTGTTAGATCAAAACAACAAGCGAAAGAATTTTGCGTCTAACTTCAACTGGAAACATACTTTCGACACTACAGGACGGATACTCAATTTTGATATAGATTATGCAGCTTTCCAACTGGATAACTCAAGTAATATCTTTACCACTCTTTCTAATGGTTCGCAATCAATAAATAACCAGGTTGTTGATAACCCCGTTGAATATGCGGTTTTTAAATTGGACTACACACACCCTTTTAACAAAGAAACTAAGCTTGAGATTGGTGGGAAAAGCAGCTTTGCTTCAATAGATAATTTCTTAACCTTCCGAAGGAATACTGTTATTGATCAGCAGAAGAGCAATACATTTTTATATAAAGAAAACATCAATGCAGCTTATGCAAGCTTTCAAAAAAAGCTGGAAGACTGGGAGTTTATTGCAGGATTACGCACTGAACAAACTGTTGCGCAAGGTACTTCTGCAGCAGGAAAAGTATTAGATCGCAACTACTGGCAATTATTCCCGTCCGCTTTTATAACTAGAAAATTCAATAAGAACTTTTCCGGAGTAGCACAATACAGTAAGCGGGTAAACAGACCAAGCTATCAGCAGCAAAATCCATTTGTAGTTTACATTGATTCATTAACCTATACACGAGGCAACCCATTAATACGACCAGAGCTTACCGATGCTACCAAGCTTTCTCTTACTTACCAGGGGCAACCTTTCTTTTCATTGAGCTACAATAAGACCTCAGATGTAATTTTTGAGAATGCTCCAAAGCAGGAGGGAAATCTAACCTATGCATCACCCGAAAACCTTGCTAAATATGAGAGCTATGCCATCGAACTAAATTTTCCTATTAAATTCGGAAAGAAGGTCTCCGGTTATGGCGGAAATCAATTTATCTATAATAAGTACCAGGCTGAATATTTAAACGGAACGTATAACAACGGCAAATGGAATTGGATGGCTTATGGGCAAGTGTCTTTTAAAGCAACCAATACGCTCACCTTTGAAGCATCCGGCTTTTATACCACCAGGCTACTCGAAGAGTTCTTAACTATTAACCCGTTTGGAAATTTAAACTTTGCTGTTGCAAAAACCTTTTGGGAAAAAAAGGGGAGACTTACATTAAACCTTACCGATGCTTTCTATACAAGTAAAACTGCTGCATCTATAGATTACCAGGATATCAGAGTAAACTTTCTTCAACGGAATGAAAGCCGCAGTGTAAGGCTTGCATTTAGTTACTCTTTCGGAAACCAAAAGCTGAAAGCTTCTCGTAGTCGCAGCACCGGATCTGATACGGAATCAAACCGGGTAAAGATCAACTAACATCAAGAGGCATATAACATTAGCTAATCACAATCATTTTAGAATGTGTTACATTTGCGTTGCAAAAAATAAATAAAAATGAACACAAAGAATCTCACACTAATAATAATTTTAGCAGCTGTACTTATTTTAGGCGGTTGTG
>DASVST010000521.1:0-3565 GCA_036387965.1 Segetibacter sp.
ATGCAATAGATAATTCTTTCAGTTGCTTTACATCATCTGGAGAGCCCGTCCTGTATATTAACTTCTTTCTCATTTAAAATTCTAACGCATAAAGAAATAGCAAAATGGCCAGCAACAGCTTGTATGATAGAAGTTTTAATATTAGCCCATGTGTAAAGAGTCAACTTAGTGGAAAAACGTGGCAGGAGTCGGTCTTCTTTCCCACCCGCATCTCACATCTTCGTTTTCCATTTTTTTGCCTGCGAAATATTTTAAAAGTTGATAGGGTAAGCCAAACACTTTGTGAGAAGCCCATATTGCTACAACATTTTTATCTTTTGTGTTTTCACCTACTTTTATATGGACTACCATAATTGTTTACAAGGCATTGCATCAAATTTTCCCATTGATAATTAAGTGAACGGAATCAGCCCACTCGAGGTAATTAGTTTGAACTAAGATTGACTTTAATCTCTTTTCGGTACCTATATGTAAACTAACAGTATATACCCCAAGGGTACAAAATTGCAGCATATCATATTGCCCCTTTATAATAAATGTATTTGGGTTAATGGCATGAGGTGTAACCTTATATTTGCTATACACCTGTTTCAAAAAAGGATCGGCTAACAAGAGCTTGGTAAAAGTTGGACTAGTTGTTTATTTTTTATCTTTAAGAATGCTGAACATAAGCTCTACCAAATTATCAGCATGAAATTTTAGGCCTTATACAATAGCAATGATTATTGATTAATCATTGTACACAACTTTAAACGATCATCATGAAAACACTACTGTTGCCTTTGTTTATTTTGATGAATTACTGCAATGCATGGGCACAGGATTCAACACTCGTTACCATTAAAACAGGCAGCCGCATCAAGGATGTTCTTGCGACAACTGATATATTTTTTTACCCGAAATTCATAAGTGGCAACGTTCTTTTCAGGGATGGTACCAAAGCAACTGCGAGGATGAACTACAACAGCCTGTTTGACCAAATACTGTTTATAGACAACAAAGGCGATACACTTGCCTTGAAAAACGAAAAAACCATCAAGTTCATTAGCCTTGATAAAGACACCTTTTACTACAATGAAGGATATGTAAGACTTATAGAAAGCAATAGTGTTGTAAAGCTGGCCGAAAGAAAGGTTTGGGAGGTGGCAGATATCCGAAAGATCGGTTCTCACGACAGGCCCGCAAATACATTTGCCGTCACTTCTTTTAAGACACTGACAGATGGTTTCGGAGGTACACACGACCTGGTTTTAAACGAAGACCTTGTGTTAAGGAAAAAACCAAAATATTATTTTGGAGATACGTACAACCATTTCGTACCTGCTGGCAAAAAGAATTTGTTTTTGTTTTTTCCAAAAGAGTATAACGGTCTTGCGAACTATTTGAAAAAAAACAAAGTCAACTTTAATAATAAGAATGATCTCGAAAAAGTAGCTCAGTTCTTAGAGCAAATCATTGAGCATCTGGAGCAGGATTAAACAATGGTTGTTTGTAAGCTGAAGTATTTCAAATGTGAGCAAAATAAAGAAAACAACCTTACGTAGCACTGTTGACAAAGTTTTATTTTTTCTCCTCTTCCTTCAATGTTTTTACATCATCCAATAATTGCTCCATTTCAAGAGTTAGTGTTCCGTTATAGATTCCTCTTATTCGTTTTGTTTTATCTACTAAAATAAAATGTTCGGTGTGTAAAAACTCAGTACTGTCTTTACTAAAACCAATATCTTCTTCAGCATAATACGATGTGCGGGCAAGGTTGTAAATGTTGCCTTTTGTTCCTGTTAAGAAATGCCAGTTTTTATTTTGAATATCATTTCTGCTTTTATACTTTTTTAAAATATATGGTTTATCAATCCAGGGTGTTACAGAATAAGATAGAAGAACAATATCAGTGTTATTCTCAAATTGATCACTTACCATTTTTAAGTTTTTCGTCATAGCAGGGCAGATACTTCCACAGGAGGTAAAGATGAAACTAGCAATGTGAATTTTTCCTTCGATTGTTTTTTGATCAACGTAAATACTGTCTTGATTTAAAAACTTAAAATCACCAATAGTATGAGAAATATTTTTTATTGCTTCTGACTGATTATTAATAAAGATAGGAGTGAAGTCTGGTGTGTTATAATAAGGTAGTGGTGTCTTATTTGATTTGCTGTCAGAACAACTAATAACAACAAAACTACTGAGTAAGAAAAATACTATCCGATACATTTCTGCAATTTTTTGTTCCAAGCAACCCATATCGTTTTCCTTTAAGCATTACATAATTGGCTCTTATTTTACCGTTATCATACCACAATTTTTGTGTCCCTTCTTCTTGCCCATTTTTAAAATTTGCAAGGTGAATTAAGTTACCATCCACACTCCATTCTTTCATCTCACCTTCATATACATCGTCTATAGCAACAAATTGAAACCGCTTATTTCCATTTTCCCAATACGAAATATGACTCCCGTTCTTTTTGCCGTTAGAATAAGATCTTTCCTCCATTAGTTGCCTGTTCAGGTACCATTTCCTGGAGATCCCATTTAACAAGCCGTTACTGTACGCATCTGTAGAAATAGTGTCTTTATTATCGAAACTTAACTCGTATATGAAGCCGGAGTATTTCTTTCCATCAAAGAAAACTACATCGTTTTTTATCGAAATGCTTTTAGATGACCTTAGAACAAAGGATTGAATTGGATGATCTGCTTTAGTCGATGACACTTGCTGCTCCTTATCATTACAGGAGAAAACGAATAATAAAATTAGTAGTGTAATAACTTGATTCATTTATTGAGTTACTGTGCCTGCTGTTCCATAATATCCGTTACCATTCATATACGGGCTATCGGATGTAAAATGATAATGATAGATTCCATTTGGATAATCTATCGTGGCATGAATATGCCCGTGATAAGCGTCTAGTAAACTGCTTGTAACTGTCGAGCCATTTTCTTCCTGCGGTCCGTAAACAGGAAATCCATCTAACAAAAATCCCATTAAGCCAGACTTAGTAAATTTTACACTCGTTAAATATAAAGGCTCCACATGATAATGATATTGCCCTGTTTGTTGAGGATGTCCATAGTATTTATCGAAACTTGCAATTTCACCCGTTAAAGCCTGGTTGTTTGGACCTGCATATTGATTGTATAATGCTACGCCGTTTAACGCTACACCTATGGGCCCTAAAGAAGTGGCAGAATGATTGGAAGCAACAACGGGGTTGACAGGTATTTTAAATGTTAGTGTCTGATTAGTGATAGTATTGGGATTTTTTGCGAACGTATTTCCGCCAAAGGTGGTGCCTGAGAAACTTTCGTATAAAGCGTTTGATGTTGGGTAATAAACGCTCTTATGATCAGGAACGCCGTTTGTTTTTATTGTTATAAATGTTCCATCATTTGTAATACTGGTGGCACCATAAATCTTATTATAAATAGCGGGTACAGCAACCGAAGTTGTTGATGTTGTAGTATCATCGCCTTTATCGCACCCGGATACATTTAATAAGCTAACAATAGCAAACCCCACTTTGCCAACCTGGAGAGTTTTCAGCATCATTTTGTTTTGATT
>DASVST010000522.1:0-1765 GCA_036387965.1 Segetibacter sp.
AGGGAGTTTTAATCCGCTGTTTCCACATCGGCGATATTGCATGGATTAATCGCTTTGTTCAGGTGTATACGCCATAGCAAGTTGAACAGTAAGAATAGAACTATATTTTACTAATGATCAATTCTGTGCTAAAGCAACAATAAGGTGTTAATCACCCGAAGGGTAAAGATCAGGGGGTTCGTTTTGTTTTACTTTAGTGCCAAGTGGACGTAAGGCTTTTGTTTTATCAATAAACACAAAAGCATCATACCGTTTTGGAATAATAGAAGGAACGTAATTTCCGAGATGCTCTCGTTGAGGATTGTATACCACACCAATAGCCCTGTGCCCGATCGATTTGTTCAAAAAAGAATTACCAGCGATCTCTCTTGATAAGATGATTTTATTAGTTGCACTTAGCTGGTGTAAGATCTGCTCCCAACTTCCCGATACTGCTGCCGGTACTTCCATTCTTTTTATTGGAGCTCCCCATGATTCTGCGGCAATAACACTTCCCTGGTAAGATCCGAATCCAACAATGAAAACATTCTTTTCGCCATATTGCTTTCTTGCCAGCTCACCAACATTCACCATAGATTCGCTTCTCATATCAGTATACCGTGCATCTCCAACATGTGTGTTATGCTCCCAAATTATTGCTTTAGAATTTGTGCCATGAAACTTCAATAACCTTCCAAGCGTTTCAGCCATATGTTCATCACGTATATTCCACGATTCAGATGAACTGCTTACCATGGCCCTGTAGTATCGTTCGCCATTAAGTGCCACAGCTGCGTTTTGCTCCATTACAAGTTCATCTTCATTCTCATAATTGCCTCCTGTTATTTTGCGAACTGTTTGATACAACCTGTTTGTTTCGGCGCGGCAGCTTACATCAGTATTTGCTACAGCCATTGCATAATCCTGCGGATCTGAACTATAAGGTTGAAAGCATTGGTGTACTTTTTTTGCTGCATTGACAACAGCGGCATCCTTGCCCTTTAAATAAGGTGTTAACTCTGTCATCGACTCCCATAAGCAATAAACATCCAAACCAAAAAAACCGATTTTGGATTTTTCAGACTTTTGCTGGTTATAATTGTTCAGCCAGGTTATTAAAGAAGCTACTTCATAATTACCCCACATCCATGTTGGCCACCGGTTGTAGTTTTCGAGCAGTTTAAGAACTGCAGCGCTATCTTTTTTCGCACCCTTAATAAAATTGTTCACTTTATACGAATCAGCCCACTCACCTTCTACAGCAATAAAGTTAAAACCTTTCTCTTGTATAAGTCGTTTGGAAAGGGCAGTTCTCCATGTATAATATTCTGAAGTGCCATGGGAAGCTTCACCGAGAAGAACAACTCTTGCATCACCTATTTCCCTGATGAGTACATCAAGGTCTTGCTCATTCCTTAAAGGATGATTAGGTATTTTTAGGCGGACAGTATCTTTATTTGCAACCTGAGAAATGGTTGCATTATTATTCTGCTGTGCTGATGTCGGCGATTGTGGCTGTCGGTTTTTGCAATCACTAAAAAGAAACGTAATTGACAGCAAAAAACAGTTTAACAGGAGTGCTTTCATAGAAACAATTTTAGAGGTAGCACTTTATCAAATAAAGAAATTATGCCATGTGTGGGATATATGTTTCTGTGGATTTGTTTCCTGCTTTTAAAATATCAAACGAGGCGCTTTAAAATCTCGCTATCAATTTTATCGAACAGGTGCTGCGGCTTGTAAATGCGCCAGGTGGGAATATCCATCAGCTCTATGTAGTAATTCA
>DASVST010000523.1:0-2591 GCA_036387965.1 Segetibacter sp.
TTGTTTTCGTTACCGCTTACAGTGTATTGGTCACTTCCGGAAATGCCATACAGCCTTATCTCATCTGTTTCTCCTTGCTTAAATGTTCTTGAGTAATACGGTGTGGTACTTTGTTTTCCCTCTTTATTTATTTTAAAAACATTCACCAGCGTTTCCTGGTCATTCAGTTTTTGTACAGAAAAATGCTCTTTCGCTTCGCTGCCTGGTATATCAACTTCTTTCGCAAGAAAGTTGTAATAAGTAGTAGCATATTCCAAAAGGTGGCTGCGTCTTGATTTTAATTTAGAAGCTATCGGAGGAATAGATATCGGGTGAATTTCAGCAGGTAATTGTTTTAGGGCAGTTTCGATAACATTATCAGTTATTTCTTGTTGAAGTTCTTTCGCAGCATTTTGCCAATCAGCTAAAGTCATTTCATTTCCAAAAAATCTATCGAGGTTTCTTTGTTCATAATTAAAAGTGTTAACATCTTTAATTTCATCTTTAAAACTTTGCATGTACTTAATTCCTGATACACCGAAAAGCAGTTTTAAAAGAACCCCATCATATTTAAAGTATGCCTGGTCACGATCTTTTGGAACGGGTGAATAAACCTTTATATCATCCTTTTCAACTGCACCCCATTCCCACTGGTCTTCATGCCTGTCCCAGTCGTTAATAAACATATCAAACAACCTTGCTTTTATGAAAGCCTTTTGATCCACCTGGTGATCATTATCCTCTCTCATCTTTTCCATTAGCTTTTCGGTGCTGTTGAATTTTTCAAAGTTTCCAAGGTTAGCTGCTTCTCTCCAATCACCACCCAGACGTTGTTCAAAAAGATAAGTTTCGTTGCCGAATTTTTTGTTGAATGTATCGAGTGCAGGTTGTTTTGGTAAATAAACATAAACCGGGTTAGTATGAAAAATTTTGGCAGCTTCTGCCAATACCGGTACCGTGCCCGCAGCATAAGGGTGAGACATTGATACCTTATCGTTTACGAGGTCTTCTATAAAAGTGCCATGAAACTCCTTAGGGATTACTTTACCTAATGTTTTGTTTACTGAACGCAATGAATATGATTTGCCTGCTTTAGTTTCAAGTTGTAATGATTGAGTCTGGTTTCCACCACCAGCTTTGGTAGGGGTTAAGCCTCCAACCATTGTATCCAGCAGCGCCACGGGAATTCTTACAGGTGTTGCCCATTCAGCACGATAATTTTTACCCCATAAATACTGGTGAAAAGAGGAAGTTTTATAAACAGAATTAGCCGCAATTGTTTTGAAAGGTCGTAAAGTGTCAGTTCTAAAATTATTTTGGGAATATGCAGCTACATAAATTGTCACGAATAAGAGGAGAAAAAAAGGTTTCTTCCAATTGTTTGTCATTGTATACATCATTGTGTACTAACACCTTAAAAACCTTGCCATTATTGATTTGATGCTTTTTTTATGTCAAGTCGTACAATGATTTTCGGAAAAAAACCTTATGTTCTATGCTTTAATCACCCGTATTATTCTACAAATGAGGCGCACTGTTTAGGGGGAAATAACGAATCGAAGGCATATCCGATGATTCCAGCGATTAAGATTCTACTTTGGGTTTACTCTTAAACGTATAAGTTCATACCGCAAAAAGACTGATAGAGACGAGTTCGTCATTTGAGATTTTGAATATCCTGTGACAAGAGTAGTCGTAAAAGGACGAAACGACCTGGTATAGCGTATTCCCACATCAAACCTGTTTAGCTTAAATGTACCATTCAAATTGTAACGCCATTCGTTACTTTTGAAAGTTGCTGTTGCTAAATTCTCATCCATCGGTTTAATTTGAATCGATATAGTAGAATCCGGTCTGCCTGTAGCAACCAATTTGTCTTCGTATAAGCCAACAGCTTTTCTCAAATTTGAATATTGAAGTCCTCCACCTAAAAAGACATTTTTTACGGGACTTACGTTAACGCTAACTGGCAAATCAACATAAAAGAATTTATTTGTAAAGATGCTTTTTTCTATACGCATGTTAGCTGCCGGAGAAGGGCCTGGTGGCGGTGAAACTTTCTTGTCTATCAATATTTTTCCAGTATACTGAGGCGCACTTGGTTGCAATTCTGCCTGAAGATAGAGCCATTCCTTTATATAATACCGACCCATGATTACAGGAAAAAAGTTACTCCAGTTATTATCATTGCCCTTTGCATTTGCTGTTGAATGCTTCTGCTCATCGACAGCGAAAAAGTAGTTTAATCCTGTTCCAAAAGATAGCTTTGTATTCTTTTGCTTCGGTTGCTTCTTAGGAATATGCACATTTGTGTTTACGGAATCTTTAGTCGCACTATCTTTTACGAACGTAGTAGAAGAGCTGTCTACCTTGTCTAAACCAACGGTCTTCGACGAAGCAGGTTGATTCCTATCAACTGTTTTATCGATATGAGTTTTCGCTGTTCTCTTATTCAAATTTTGTTCTTTGGGATTTATCAAATCAGTAGCTGTTGATAAGCTGGCCTTTGTATAAGATTTCTCAATATCTTTAGATGAATAACTTTCTTTGCTTATATCTATATTACTTCTCTTGTTACCAGGTGAATGGATGTGATCAAGACTGCTTTTTGC
>DASVST010000524.1:0-14206 GCA_036387965.1 Segetibacter sp.
AAAAGAAAATGGAGCACCAGCCGCAAAGCACACATTAGATTAAGAAAAGTACAATAGAGTTATAGAAGTTGAAGAGTGCGACGCAACGGATGCCCAACAGAGTGATAAAGCTGACTAACAAAGAAAAAATTAAAATCAGTAGCGACTGATTCTAAAAAAAACCAGATGCATTTAAAGTACGAATCACAAATCAGGGAACCACTGGTAGACGGTAATAAGGATTATCACCAGGTAACGGAAGATATTATTCGTCCTATTGAAGCAAAGCCGGGTAAGCTTTGGTATATTGGATTTTTTACTTCGGTAGCGCTGTTGTTATTTGGCGTGTACAGTGTTTACAGGGAGGTTACGTATGGTATTGGTGAGTGGAACCTGAATAAAACTGTGGGTTGGGGTTGGGATATTACAAACTTCGTTTGGTGGGTGGGTATCGGTCACGCAGGTACGCTGATCTCTGCGATATTATTGTTATTTAGACAAGGTTGGAGAACAGGTGTAAACCGTGCCGCAGAAGCGATGACGATTTTCGCTGTAATGTGTGCCGGTCAGTTCCCGATATTTCACATGGGTAGAGTTTGGATGGCATTCTTCGTATTACCCTATCCAAATACACGTGGTCCGCTTTGGGTGAACTTTGCTTCGCCGCTTTTGTGGGACGTATTTGCGATATCAACTTATTTTACGGTTTCATTATTATTTTGGTATTCAGGTTTGTTGCCAGACTTAGCTACAGTTCGTGATCGTGCAAAAACTAAGCTCAGAAAGTTGTTATATGGTATAGCTTCTTTCGGTTGGACAGGAAGCACGAAGCATTGGCAGCGTCATGAGAGTTTATCATTAGTGTTAGCAGGTCTAAGTACACCACTTGTACTTTCCGTACACACAATTGTATCTTTTGACTTCGCAACATCAGTTATTCCAGGATGGCATACTACCATCTTCCCTCCATACTTCGTTGCAGGTGCGATCTTCTCTGGATTTGCAATGGTGCAAACGTTGATGATCGTGGTGCGTAAAGTTTTAAATCTGCAGGATTACATTACACTTGGGCACATTGAAGCAATGAATAAAGTAATTGTACTTACAGGTTCTATTGTGGGTTGTGCTTATTTAACCGAGTTATTTGTTGCCTGGTATAGTGCAAATGATTATGAACAGTATGCCTTCTTCTATAGCCGTGGTAATATATTGAGTCCTTACGGCTGGAGTTATTATGGAATGATGTTTTGTAACGTTGTTTCTCCGCAGTTGTTCTGGTGGAGAAAGTTGAGAAGAAACATTGCATTTACATTCTTCATGAGTGTATTGATAAATATAGGTATGTGGTTTGAGCGTTTTGTTATTATCGTTACCTCACTTTACCGTGATTATCTGCCAAGTAGCTGGCCTTATTATTACAGCCCTACAATTTGGGAGATCGGTTTTTACATGGGTACGTTTGGATTGTTCTTTACATGCTTCTTCTTGTTTGCGAAATATTTCCCAACCATTGCGGTTGCAGAGATTAAGTATGTATTGAAAACGAGTGGCGAGAATTATAAAGGAAGAATGGATAAAACAGAAGAACAGAAAGTTGATGATTTTGTGCATGAGCATGCGCACTAAACTAGCAGATGAGCAAATGTGCAAATGTGCAGATTGGTGTTTGAGGTAGATGAATATAAGTTGATAGAGATTTTTCATTTATAATTTTGAATTTTTAATTCAATAAAATGGCAAGAAAACAATTTGTAGTGGCTTGTTTCGATGATGAGGAAGTTCTATTTCCTGCGGTGAAGAAAGTTCGAAACGCAGGTTATAAGATCAAGGATGTTTATACTCCTTTTCCTGTTCACGGACTCGACCACGCATTGGGAATGCGTGAAACAAGTTTGCATACTGCAGGATTTATTTATGGCATCACCGGTACTACAACGGCTCTAACATCTATGAGTTGGATCTTTACTAAAGACTGGCCTTTAAACATTGGTGGTAAGCCGCATTTACCTTTGCCTGCATTTATTCCTATCACTTTTGAGTTAACGGTATTATTTGCAGCGGTTGGGATGGTTATAACCTTTTGCTACTTGTGTCAACTTGGGCCTTTTGTAAAGAAGCATCATTTTCATCCAAGAGCAACTGACGATCTTTTTGTATTGGTAATTGAATGTACAAGTAAAACTAATATAGGTGATTTAATAGGGTTTATGCAAAGTGCAGGTGCTGTTGAAGTTGAAGAGCAGATAGCAGAAGACGGATGGTGGATTGGACGTTACGATAAGGAACAAAAACTTTATGCAGATGAAAGTGCTGCAAGCATAGCTTAATGTTTATAAGATAACATGATGAAGAAAGTAATTATATCAGTTTTCTCTTTGGCTACAATTGCAATAATCAGTTGCAATGATGTAGATCGTAAACCGGGGCTTAATTACATGCCCGACATGGCACATAGCCGTGCTTACGAAACATACGATGATCACAGCAATCTTAAGTCACAGGGAATAAACTATAATAACTTACCTGTTTCAGGTACGGTAAGCCGTGGTGAGGAATTACCTTATCATCTAAAAAATGATAGTTTGGGCTATGCGGCAAGTGCAACCGTGGCTAACCCGTTACAAAAATTAAGTGCCGGAGATTTAACAGAGGCTGAAAGATTATACCTGATCAATTGTGCGATTTGTCATGGTTCTAAAATGGATGGAAATGGGCCATTGTACAAAGGCGGAGAAGGTCCTTATGCAGCAAAGCCTGCAACCCTTGTTGGAGATCCTAAAATTGAGGCTTTATCTGAAGGAACATTATTTCACGTTCAGACTTATGGTAAAAATTTGATGGGAAGCTACGCTTCTCAGTTAAGCCGCAGACAACGCTGGATGATTGCATCTTTTATCAAAACAAAGCAAATGCAACAAACAGGTGGTAACCCAACAGCTCCGGCTATACCGCAAGGTGATACAACTCAATCAAGAACCAGCCCTGAAAACGTACAAAACAAAAAATAACTGCATTAAATAATTCACGATGGCATCTATCAGAGAGAAATTTGAAGTATCAGGCGGGATGAGAATGTGGTCAATGGGATTGATTGGTGTGGGTTTATTGGCTTTGATCATCGGGTTTATCACGAAAGGGTTAAGCTCAGATGGGCATCAGCAAGGAATTTTCTGGGGAACCGTTTTATATAACTGCGTTTTCTTTTTATTGGTTTGTAATGCAAGCATGTTTTTCATTTGTGTAACTACACTGGCACATGGTGGATGGCAGGTTGCTTTCAGAAGAATACCAGAAGCTATATCTGCAGTAGTACCAATTTTTGGAGCCATCACCTTTGTGATATTAATGTATATCATATTCGGTTTGGGTCATGGAGATCACCATCCGATTTATCATTGGCTCCACCCGGGAGATGACCAGATTCTCGCTGAAAAGAAGGGATTTCTAAATGTAACTTTTTATGTTGTCTGGAGTTTCTTATCAATTTTCTTATGGAGCTATTTGGGAGCAAGAATGCGAAAGCTATCTAGAGAGGCTGACGAACCCATGACCCTTGAACAAGGGAAAAGTTGGGTTTGGAGAAATACAGTCTCAGCATCAATGTTTACAGTTTGGTTCGGTTTAACAGTTGCTTCAACAGTTCCATGGATTTGGATAATGAGTATTGATGCACACTGGTACAGTACCATGTTTAGCTGGTACACATTCGCAAGTTCTTTTGTATCAGGGATGGCTTTAATAGCATTGTGGGTGATCGCTTTAAAGAATAGGGGTTATTTAGAATACACGAACGAAGAGCATCTTCATGATATCGGAAAATTCATGTTCGCCTTTTCAATTTTCTGGACATATTTATGGTTTAGCCAGTTCATGCTCATATGGTATGCAAACATGCCCGAAGAAACGATTTATTTCAAACACAGGTCGCAGGGTGCGTGGAGAGGAATCTTCGTTCTAAACCTAATCTTAAACTTTGTATGCCCGCTATTGATTTTAATGAAGCGGAGTGTGAAAAGAAATTACACCCTTGTTACCTTTATGGCCGTATTGATCATATTTGGTCACTGGATAGATTTTAACCAGATGGTAATGGCAAGTATTTCAAAAGATCATGTAACCTTAAGCTGGTTGGATTTTGGTGTGCTTGCGCTGTTTGTTGGAATGATCATTTTGTTTGTAGGCAAGGCATTGGCTAAAGCACCTTTGGTAGCAAAACACCATCCTTTCTTAAAAGAGAGTATTATCCATCATACTTAGTAAATAGATTTTTGAAGTAAAGAAACTGAAATTATAATGTCACTATATTTTACCATAGCAGCTATCATACTTGTCTTTGTGATCATCTTTCAGATTGCAAAAGCAAGTGAGTATGTAGATATACTAAAGGGAGAGGAAGTCGCCAGGAAACAAAACAACAAGGTGAACGGTTTTCTAATGATTGCCTTTTTAATAATAGGACTTATTGGTGTTTATTGGTGCCATGAATTACTAAAAGATAGAACATTAGGAGAAAGTGCATCAGTTGAAGGAGAAAGAGTTGACTCGATGATGAACCTTACCATTATTGTTACAGGTATTGTTTTCCTAATCACACAAATACTGCTGTTCTGGTTCTCTTATAAGTACCAGGAAAAGGAAAACCAGAAGGTTTACTTTCTTGCACACAATAATAAGCTTGAAGTAATCTGGACAGTTATTCCAGCGATTGTATTGACGGTTCTTGTGGTGATCGGACTGCGCAACTGGTTTTTATTCACCGGTGAGGCACCTAAGAATGCTTTAGTAGTTGAAGTAACCGGCAAACAGTTTAACTGGATCTTCCGCTACCCCGGGCAGGACAATATTTTTGGTAAAAAATATTTTAGAAATATTGATGATGCAACGAATAGCCTTGGATTGCTATGGGAAGATAATGCAGGTATTAATACAAAGGGTGATCCGGCTGCGATAGATGATGTAGTTGTTGATAATGAAGTTTATATCGTAAAGAACCGCCCTTTAAAGTTTATCATCAATTCCAGAGATGTAATACACGACGTAGGTGTATCGCACTTCCGTATGAAGATGGATGCTGTGCCGGGTATTCCTACAACCATGTGGTTCACACCAAAGTGGACAACAAAGGAAATGAAAGAACGAGAGAATAATACTGATTTCGAATATGAAATATCATGTAACCAAATGTGTGGTAATGGTCACTATTCGATGAAGGGTGTTATTAAAGTGGTTACACAGCAGGAATTTGATGCATGGATAGCTAAACAAAGGCCGAAGTACTATGTTTCTTTTCCTGAAAAAGACCCTAATGCGAAGCCTGGCGTGCCGGCAGGTCCGACTGCACCAGTTGATACAACTGCAACAGCATCTGTAAAAAGAGGCGGTTCTGCTGGTAGTGCACAAAGTAAATTGAAGTAGAGAATTTTAAAAATCAGGTAACACTGTTATTAGAAAATAAAATTGTATGAGCAACGACGCGATTTTGCATACTCAGACTGGTGGTCATCTTGATGTACATGGTGATGCGCATCATGGCGAACATCACCACCATAAAGAGACATTTATATCAAAATATATTTTTAGTCAGGATCATAAGATGATTGCAAAGCAGTTCCTTATTACAGGGATGGCTTGGGCGATTATTGGTGGGTTGATGTCTGTACTATTCAGAATTCAATTAGGATATCCGGATTCAAGCTTTCCAATATTAGAAACATTATTGGGCAAGTGGGGTAAAGGAGGACGTATAACACCTGAAGCTTATTATGCTTTGGTAACTATACATGGAACGGTACTCGTGTTTTTTGTACTTACAGCCGGCTTGAGTGGTACGTTTGCGAACTTCCTTATTCCTCTTCAAATAGGTGCAAGAGATATGGCGTCGCCATTTCTTAACATGCTTAGCTATTGGTTTTTCTTTGCAGCGGGTATGGTAATGTTGTCTTCTATTTTTGTTGAGAATGGTCCCTTTAGTGGAGGCTGGACAGCCTACCCACCTTTAAGTGCACTTGGTACAGCTTCACCGGGCTCTCAAACGGGTATGGATCTATGGCTGATAAGCATGGCGTTATTTGTTGTAAGTAGTTTATTGGGGGGATTGAATTATATCGCTACGATTTTAAACATGCGTACAAAAGGTATGACGATGACACGTCTACCGTTAACAATCTGGGCACTGTTTTTCACTGCTATTTTAGGTGTTTTGTCTTTCCCGGTATTGCTTTCTGGGTTCATCTTATTAATATTCGATAGAAACTTTGGAACAAGCTTTTACCTGAGCGACATTTTTATAAATGGTGTTGGAGCCTTACCAAATGAAGGCGGTAGTGCAATTCTTTACCAGCATTTATTCTGGTTCTTAGGTCATCCTGAAGTTTATATTATTATCCTGCCTGCAATGGGTATGGTGTCTGAGGTAATGAGTATCAATTGCCGTAAACCAATTTTTGGATACATGGCAATGGTAGGATCATTGTTCGCGATTGCGGTGCTTGCGTTTCTTGTGTGGGCGCATCATATGTTTGTATCGGGGTTGAATCCTTTTCTTGGTTCATTCTTCGTACTGCTTACCTTATTAATTGCCGTGCCATCAGCAATCAAGGTGTTTAACTGGTTAACTACTCTATGGAGAGGAAACATACGGTTTAGTCCTGGTATGTTATACTCTATAGGCTTTGTAAGTATGTTTATTTCCGGAGGTTTAACCGGTGTGTTCTTAGGAAACTCAGCATTAGATATTCACCTGCACGATACTTATTTTATTGTTGCCCACTTTCATATTGTAATGGGTGTTGCAGGTATGTTTGGAATGTTTGCAGGTATCTACCATTGGTATCCTAAAATGTATGGTACTTATATGAATAATACACTTTCATATATCCATTTTTGGGTTACGATGATTGGTGCGTACCTGATTTTTTGGCCGATGCACTACGAAGGTTTAGCCGGTATGCCTCGACGTTATTATGATTATACAAACTGGGAAAGTTTTAAAATGTTTGCAGGAGTAAATACATTCATTACAATCGTGGCAATGATCGTTTTCTTAGTTCAGCTACTATTTCTTTTCAACTTTTTCTATTCAATATTTAAGGGTAGAAAAGTAACATCTCAGAATCCGTGGGGTGCAACAACATTAGAGTGGACAACACCAATTCGTCCGGGGCATGGAAACTGGGAAGGAGAGATTCCTGAAGTTCACCGTTGGGCGTATGACTATGGTAAAGATGGACATGATCATATTTCACAAACTACTCCGGTTGGGGCAGACGAGAGTAAACATTAATTGTCACAAAACACATGTGGCTGAATTATATAAAATGCCCTGATTTTTCAGGGCATTGCTTTTAAGAAAAGAGGTTTAAGTAATGATGAGTACAACAGGAAATATATCGGGTAGCTATAAGCTGGCTGCAAAAGTGAAAGACTACTTTCAGCTTATCAAGTTTACATTGAGTTTCACCGTTGTTTTCTCTTGTGTTATATGTTATTTACTTGCGCCCGGTATTGTGTATGATTTTAAAATGGTGGTTTTGCTTTTTGTTGCCGGAATGCTGGTTACAGGAAGCGCAAACGCAATAAACCAATCAGTTGAAAAAGATACTGATGCCTTAATGAAGCGCACAAGCAAAAGGCCTGTAGCTGATGGAAGAATGAGCCAGCAAGAAGCATATACATTTGCTTTCGTAGCAGGCTTAGGCGGTGTTTTGATGATGTGGCAATTTTTTAATTTAACCGCTGCGATCTTATCCGCTTTCAGCTTGTTTTTATATGCGTTTATTTATACGCCTTTAAAAAAGGTTAATTCGATTGCAGTGTTGGTTGGTGCGTTTCCGGGTGCATTACCTTGTTTAATTGGGTGGGTTGCCGGTACTGATGAATTTAGTGCAGGTGGATGGATACTTTTCGGTATACAGTTTCTATGGCAGTTCCCGCACTTTTGGGCTATAGCATGGGTGGCACATACTGATTACAGTAAAGCCGGTTTTAAATTGTTACCTGCAGATAAAGGGCCGACAAAGTTTACGGCTATGCAGGCAGTTATGTATGCGCTAATGATGATACCCGTAGGGATGTTACCTTATCATTTTGGTATGACAGGAAGCACAAGCTTGTGGATAGTATTAGCGTGTAATTTATTTATGGTGGTGCAATGCATAAGACTTTTTATGGAGATGGATGTAAAGGCGGCGAGAAGAGTGATGTTTAGCAGCTACATTTATTTACCGATTGTGCTATTGGCTTTATTGGCAGATAAGGTAAATTAAGTTGAATAAAGTGCTGAAAGTACAAGAGTGCGACGCAACGATGATGAGGAAAGATTTAATGCTTGTAACAAAAAGATTTTAAATGCAACAGATGATGGCTTCACTAAGTGAACAGCAACGAAAAAGAATACATCCTCATAAATTTATTTTATGGGTTGCGATGGGCAGCGTTGTTATGATGTTTGCAGGATTTACCAGCGCTTATGTGGTGAAGCGAAATCAAACCAATTGGCTCGAGTTTACACTTCCACCGGTTTTTTGGTACTCCACTGCGATCATTTTATTGAGCAGCCTGACTGTGCATCTTGCAGAAAAATCCTTTAAGTCAAGAGACATGGCTCGCTACAGAATACTTATAACTATTACTGCCGCTTTAGGAGTTGCTTTTGTTGTGTTGCAATTTTTTGGGTTTAAGTATTTGAGTGATCGGGGTGTTCAAATAATTGGAAGTGGTAGCAATCCTGCAGGTTCTTTTTTAGGGGTGATTACGGGTGTGCATATGCTGCATGTGTTAGGTGGTGTTGTTGCATTGTCAATTATGTTTGCAAAAGCTTTTAGTTCGAGGAAAAAAAATTATAGCAGCATTTCAATAGAACTAGCAAGTACGTACTGGCATTTTGTTGATGCACTATGGATTTACTTATTCATCTTTTTTATGTCGGTGAGTGGGTAAGTTTTAATGGAATAATTTTTTAATTAGTAAAGAGTTTCAAAAGAGATTAATCAACTAAAAAACATGAAGTTTTTAGTGATGGTTTGAGGACAGGTTATAAATTTGCATACCAATATAAACAGCGATATGTCTACAACAACAATATCAACAGAAACAAAATGGTGGGCGGGGGGGAAAAGTCCCTTCAACGTAGAGTATGGGAAATTGATGATGTGGTATTTTTTAATGAGCGATGCTTTTACTTTCGGCGCATTTCTTATTGCTTATGGAACTATACGATTCAGCAGTACAAGCTGGCCTGATCCTAACGAAGTTTTTCAATCGTTCCCTGGTTTAGGTAGCGGACTTCCGCTTTTATTCGTGAGTTTGATGACTTTTATATTGATCATTAGTTCTGTAACGATGGTGTTGGCAGTAAAGGCAGGGCATGAAAGAAATAGAAGTGCTGTAATTAAATATTTGATTTGGACAATTATAGGTGGAGCTGCTTTTTTAGGTTGCCAGGCATGGGAGTGGACGCATTTACATCATGAAGGTGCATGGTGGGGTAAAAATCCTTTTATTAATGCAGATGGAACACAACAAACGACAAATTTTTCAAACTTCTTTTTCACCATTACCGGCTTTCATGGCTTTCACGTTTTTTCGGGTGTAATCATTAATATCATAATGCTGATTATGACGTGGAGAAATACTTTTGAGAAAAAAGGCCATTACTTAATGATTGAAAAGGCTGGACTGTACTGGCATTTTGTTGACCTTGTATGGGTATTTGTATTTACTTGTTTTTATCTAATCTAACTTAAACTTAATCTGGAATTATGGAACATACAGTAGCACATAGTAATGACCATGGAGGTAATAAAAACGAGGTAAGAAATGTAACTATTATTTTGTCTGTACTAACGATCGTGGAATTGATACTTGGCTATATCATGTACAAGTGGGTGCAGGAAGATAACTTTTTAAGAGCTTCCATAAAGGGTACTATCATTATATTAATGCTTGCGAAGGCTTTTTATATCGTTGCTTATTTTATGCACCTTGGGCACGAGTTGAAGAATCTTATCATGACAATCGTAGTTCCTCTACTTCTATTTGTATGGTTCATAATTTCTTTTTTATACGAAGGAGATTCGTACAAAAAATACCAACAAACGTACGATAGATTTAAGAAGGAAAGGAGTGAGACAAAGGTTGATAAAGCTGGTCATAGTAACAAAGAAGGAACACACGAAGCACCGAAGTCAAACGAGTTGAAATAGATGGTGTTTCATAATTAATAAGCTAAAAGCCATTGCACACCAGCGATGGTTTTTTAGTAAAAACAAGTGGAGGATAAATGTCAAAGAAGGCGATATTGGCTTTAACTATTGCGGTATTAATTCCGGTATTATGTTATTACGCAGTTAAGTGGACGAGTGAAGAAAACGTGATCTTGCCTCGTCGTTTTTATGTTGATACAGTAATTACAAAAACAGTAAACGGAAAAACTACTGAAGATACCGTTTGGCATAAAACTGCAAATATCACACTTATCAACCAGCTTGGAGATTCTGTAAGCTTATATGATATAAGGGACAAGGTTATTGTTGCTGATTTCTTCTTTACACGCTGCCCAAGCATTTGCCCCACACTTACCCGAAATATGGCCCGTCTGCAACAATCATTCTCTCACTATAATCTCGGTCGAAAAGTTATTGATTCTTCAATCGTTCGCTTTATTTCTTTTTCTGTAGATCCTGAACGTGATTCGGTGAAACAGTTAAAAATATATGCTGATCGGTTTGGGGTAGATCATGATAATTGGTGGTTGCTTACGGGCAACAAAAAAACCATTTATGATTTCGCATTCAATGAACTTAAGCTTGGTTTAGTTGATGGTGAAGGTGTAGATACCGCTTTCATTCACACACCAAAATTTGTGTTGCTTGATAGAGATAAAATCGTAAGGGGATATTATGATGGATTAGATACAACTTCGCTTTCTAAGCTTGCGCAGGACATTGGTTTACTTATGTTGGAAAAAGATAAAAAGAAGAAAAGAAATCTCTTCAGAAAATAATAAAATGTTTGAACCACTACTTGCCAAGAATGATAAAAGAGCTTATTGGATAATTGGTATTTTTTCGCTGATTGTTTTTTCTGCTATTGCAGTTCTTGGGAAAATAAAAGTTGATTTTGATGCAGGTTTTGATATCTACATTTTTGCAAGATTAAATGCCATTATAAATTCAGTAGTAGCAGTATTATTGATAGCCGCATTAGTTTCTGTAAAAAGAAAAGACTTTAAAATGCACAGGCGGCTTATGTTCGCTGCACTCATGCTTTCCATTTTTTTTCTTATGTTTTATATCGCACATCATCTTCTTGCAGGCGAAGCTAAGTTCGGAGACATAAACAAAGATGGCGTGCTGAGCTTAGAAGAAAAATTAAAAGCGGGCTCAGCCCGGTACATTTATTATTTCGTTTTAGGAACACATATTCTTCTTGCCGGTATTATAATGCCGTTCATTCTATTTACTACATATCGTGCTTTAGTTGCCGAGTGGACGGCGCATAAAAAACTTGCCCGTTATACATGGCCATTGTGGTTATATGTTGCTATAACAGGCCCTGTTATCTATCTTTTTATCAGTCCGTACTACTAAGGTTATTTTGTTTCCGGCAGATGATCATCTTTCAGCAGCCGTTGCACGTGTTTCAATTTATCACGAATTGAATTATTAGCGGTGCGTAGCAGTTTATCCTGAATGTAGTCGATGGGTCACACACTTGTACTGTTGTACATTCTTCAGCCATGGTAAATGTTTGGGCAGCATCAAATTATCTCAATAGCAGGATCCCAAAAATGCTTATTAAAGTTTACAATCTTACTATTTTCGACTTGTACACCTTCTTTAATTAGTAATTGTTCCATAAGATCAGGAGTAGCAAAATGCATTTTTCCGCTCAGCATTCCATTTCTATTTACTACTCTATGTGCAGGCACTTTCGGTTTAGCTACATGCGATCCATTCATAGCCCAACCCACCATTCTTGCAGACGATTTTGCTCCAAGAAATGCAGCTATGGCACCATACGATGTCACCCTTCCTTTTGGAATAGCCCTTGCAACCTGGTGTACAAGTTCAAAAAAGTTATCTTCTCTTTTGCCACTTGGTAAAACCGTTTTAAGTTTTTCGTCAGGTATTCTTTTTGCCAAAGTCTATTTCTCTTTAGAAGATTTCTTATTGTTCAATAATTCTGTTCGGTGTGGTTCGGAAACGTTTATGTATTCATAAGGGCAGTGCTTGCAACCGTTTCCACAACAAAACCCTTTATTAAGATGATACTTCTCAGTTAATACAATATAGCCCCTATCGTTGTAATAAAAGTCTTCTCCTTCAATCAACATCGCTTTCACTAATAAGCTTTTTTAAAATTTCATCTTTCTCCAAGGGGAGGTTATCGTTCAACCTGAATTGCAAATAATGTATTCTTTGGCTTTTTGCAATATCAAGGGTTTCATAATAGGTCTTAATGGTCAACTCTTCAGAAATATTCTCTTCTGCATATACATCATTAATGTCTCGCAATAGTTCGCACTCAAATACCTGTATAACTGTTTTAGTAAAATTGTATAAGTCTGGGCTGTCAGTTTTTAAATGGATAATTCCTTTTTCAACCAAAATGTTCATATATAATCGTAGGAACTTTGGATGTGTAAGTCTTTTCTTCGCTTTTGAGATCCTTAACTGGGGATCTGGAAAAGTGATCCAAATCTCAGAAACCTCGCCTTTATCAAAAAATTCGTCAATACGTTCGATCTGACTCCTTAAAAATGCAACATTAGTTAAATTCCCATCAAGTGCATTTTTCGCACCCACCCACAACCGATTACCCTTTATGTCAACGCCAATAAAATTTCGCTCGTTATATAGTTCTGCTAATGATACTGCATATTCACCTTTGCCACAAGCTAATTCAAGTACAATGGGGTTTTCATTCTTAAAGAACTCCTTCCACTTTCCACTAATGTTTTCGGGATACTCCAGCACGTTATTAAACGTCTTTATCTCGGCAAAACGTTGTAATTTTTTTAACCCCATTGCATCAAATTTACTGTAACCTTTATAATCGCAAGTTTAAATAAAACAACAACATGCTAAGCTTTTATAACCGTTCATCAAATTTATTCCTGATCTAACAGGAAAATGCAGCATTATCTAAGTTTCCATTGTCCAAAAATGTTAAAATCCTTTTATTTTTAACCGTTGAAACAACAAATTCTCCTTTCAAACTTTCAAAAACTTTACGATGAGAAGATTTTTATTCACGATCTGCTGCACATTATTGGCTTCTTTCCAGTTGTTTGCACAAAATCGCACAATTACCGGTGGAGTTACGGATAATCAGGCTCAACCACTTGCCAATGTTTCAGTGTTTTTGAAGGGAACTACTATTGGAACCGTGACCGGAAACAATGGAAATTACACAATATCAGTTACCGGAAACAAGCCAGTTTTAGTTTTTAGCTTTGTTAATAAGGAAACTCAGGAAGTTTCTGTAGGCTCTTCAGGAATAATCAATGTAGAGTTGAAAAATTTAGCTAATGAGATGGATGATGTTGTTGTTGTAGGCTATACTACTGAAAGAAAAAAAGATGTGGCCGGCGCCATTTCTAAAATTAAAGGTGATGAAATTGCAAACCTGCCCATACCCACTTTTGCACAGGCCATGCAGGGAAGAGCCGCCGGCGTTGCTGTTGCTGCCACCAGTGGCATTCCAGGTGGGGCAATTAATGTTACTATACGTGGGGTCGGTTCTTTGACTGCCGGAAATACACCTCTATATGTAGTGGATGGAATACAAATTAATACCAGCCTATCCGGGTCCATTGGAGGATCATCTGCTACGGGTAGCTCGGATGCGGTGAAAACACAAAACAACCCTTTGGCATTTTTAAATCCCGGTGATATTGAGAGTATAGAAATTTTAAAAGATGCTGCTTCTGCTGCTATCTATGGTGCTAAAGCAGGTAGTGGTGTTGTTTTAGTAACCACTAAAAAAGGTGCAGCAGGCAAAACAAAATTCACCGCTCATCTTTCATATGGTACCCTGGAAGGCACTAAACTTCAAAGACCCCTCACCACACAAGAGTGGCTACAAAATAGAACGGAAGGTATTGTCAATACCAGTGGGTTTGTAATAACACCTGACTCTGCGAGAAAAATCGCTTTAGGAGAAATCGGTCGTCCTGGTACTTTATCAGACAAAGATGTTTCAGAACTTAACTCTACTGACTGGA
>DASVST010000525.1:0-1972 GCA_036387965.1 Segetibacter sp.
TACAAGGTACTTCCAGTGCAGCGCTTCCTTAAGATAAAAGACTGCGAAAAAGCTGAAAATAACCAGCGTGATGACTTCCTGGATTATTTTTAACTGGAAACCGTTCCAGCCAGACGCAAAGCCTAACCGGTTCGCAGGCACTGTGAGGCAATATTCAAAGAAAGCAATTCCCCAGCTAATCACAATTGCTTTCCAAATCGGAATTCCCTTGTCTTTTAAATGCCAGTACCAGGCGAACGTCATGAAAATGTTAGACACAACCAGCATTAAAATTGTCTTCATAGCGCCTGCTTATTTTTTGATACAAACATTGGTTTTCCGATTAAACATCACTACTGTCCGGTTAAGTTTTCAAAAAGTAAACCTTGCTTACTAATATCTTTAGTTTCTTGACTAACTGGTATTCCAAACAATTGCCTTATGTCTACTTTTTCGAATAGACTAATACTTAGTATTTGTAGCATTTGATTCAGCGTCAGCTCAGTATTAAGATTCTTCTTTAGTATAGCGATAATTAAATAGTCGCATACCGCTATCCATAATTGTGTTTTAACTGCGTTATCACTGTATCCATAAAATTTCTTTATTCTTAGGTTTTGCTTTATCCACTTAAAAAACAATTCAACACGCCACCTTTCTTTATATAATCTTGCTATAATTTCAGCCTCTAGCTTAAGGTTGTTTGTTAGAAACGTTAACTCTAATGCGGTATCCGGATCAATGAATTCTATTCTCCTTATTGGTATTGGATACCACCTTCGGGTGTGCCATCTTTTAAGCTTTACTAGTTCATCTTTTATAATAGTTTCCTTATTATTAATTGCATTCTCTTGCTCAACATCATAAGACATATTTTCTTTTGCCCTCGTTACAAAATTCGCCTTGCTGGTTTCAATCCTATATAGTCTTTCAAAGTCCACATAAGCCTTGTCCACCAGGTAAAAAGCTCCTGCAGTAAAGGAAATTTCATCAAGCATTGTTACGTCCTGCACATGACCTTTAGTGATAGTTACAAATTCCGGGATAGAGCCTTCTACATTAAGTAGAACGTGCATTTTTACTGCACTTTTTGTCTTCCTGAAAGTTGCCCATGGAAATAAGTTAAGACATAGGTCAATTGTGGTACTATCAAATGCATATATAAGGCTTCCCAATTCCTTCGACAATGCATTTTCTCCCTTATATAAAGGGATAGCAGCTTGCATTAAGGTTTTAGCAAAGTCTGCATATATTCGATAATCTCTTCTCTCATTGGCATCAGCAATAGTGCTTTTTGGAACAACAGATCTAATTCCACAATGATAGAGTTTCGGCTGAACACTTGCCAAACAGAATTCTATATCTCTAAGACTTTCCCTGAAAGAAAACTGAGCAAAACTCATCACAAGAAACTGCTCCCAGCACTTAAAAGTCTTAAGCCGATAGTCTCCCTTGTAAAGCTTAACGCAGTTGTGAAAATCATAAGACTTCACCAAGTCGAAGATTTGAGCAAAAACATATTTACCATGATTCATTTGCTAACTTAAATAGCAAAAAATCAAGTTTGAGCTGAAATCGAAAAATCAAAGAACTGATGTCAAAACCTTTACCAGCAATAGTTTTACCTATTTACCTTTTAAGTTAACCGGACAGTAGTGATGCTTAATAGTGATTCAATGCTTAGTACAAAAAACATTCTACTTATTCCACCAGTAATTAAGCTTAACCACGAGCGCCCTGTTCCTTACTAAGAAAGGGGCGGGGAAATAGTTATCGGTATATACAATAAAAAGGTCTGAGGCAGGTTTATAACGCCACTGAAGCCTTGTGTTTGTATTAAGATTTTTCAACTGCTGGTTGTACTGTATAAAAGTTGACAGAAATAATTTATTAGTAAAAGTAATATCAGAGCGTGTTCCTATAAGCCAGAACGTGGTTTTATTCCACGGCTTCGGCAGGCTTATATCATTATAAGTTGCATTGACCAGCAGGC
>DASVST010000526.1:0-2044 GCA_036387965.1 Segetibacter sp.
TTACTTCAGCTTGTACCAAAATTCTAAATACTAAAATGTCTACAATTAATTATTGTAGGACAGGTCACGACCTATCCGTACAAGGGTCGTTTGCAACACCCATCGTGATGATGGTGTGGGCTATGATGATCACTTAGAACAACTTACATTCGCAGCCTTATGACAGGTATAGATAGTGTTGAATTAAGACAAGCCATTATTCATAAAGTTGGCAATCCATCAAGAGGCGAAGAAATAAAGTTATCGGTGAATGCACTTACATTAAATGACACGATGGTAAACGGCTTGCTTACCAAATATTTTCTCAGCCCATTCAATGAAAATGATCAGTATTATTTTTCGCACCTGAGTAATGTAGCGATGAATGAAGTTTATAACTACGTGAGTTCAATATTTGATGAGCCGAAAAACTTTGTGCAACAATCATCTTTGCTGGCTCAATTTCTTTATGCCAAAAGCACCCACGTACGGGTAAAAGAAGGTGAACTATATGTGGTTCATTTTGCCAATGTGCCTTTTGGCACGGAGTACATAGAAGCAGTGGGAATTTTTAAAAGTGAAAGCAGGGAAACGTTCTTAAAAGTTTTTCCGCACGGGCAAAGTTTAGAAGTGTCGGCGGAAGACGGCATCAATATAAATAAGCTTGATAAAGGCTGCCTGGTTTTTAAACAAAACCGTAACGAAGGGTATGTTTGCTGCGTGGTAGATGCCACCAACAAAAAAGAGGATGCCCAATACTGGGTGAATGATTTTTTGCAGGTTAAGCCATACGATAACAGCTATCATCAAACGGAGAAATTGCTTGGCATGTGCAAGCTATTTATCAGCAACGAACTTGCGGATAAGTTTGACGTAAATAAAAGCGACAAGATAGATATGCTTAACCGCAGCATGGAGTATTTTAAAACCAAAGACCAATTTAAGTTGGACGAATTTACGGAGGAAGTGATCTATCACCCTGAAGTGGCGCAGGCTTTTAATGAATACAAACAAACTTATCAAAATGCAAAGGATTTTAATATTAATGATGAGTTTGACATCCATCTTTCAGCAGTAAAAAAGCAGGAGCGTTTTTATAAGAGTGTATTAAAACTGGATACGAATTTTCACATCTACATACACGGTCGAAAGGACTTGATTGAGAAAGGCTATGATGCTTCAACAGGAAAGCACTTTTATAAATTGTATTTTGAAGAAGAGTCGTAAAAAAGTCGTTTGGAAAATCAAGTGTTGCCGGTAAGAAAGCTCAATTACTGCGTTGCCGATGAACGGATGCGACGCGATCTTAATATTTGAGAGTTAATGAAATCATTTGATATCGAACTATTGAAGCCCCAAGGGAGGACAGCTTGATTCTATGCTCTTCAAAAACCCCTACCTAAATATACCCGAGACTTTATTTTATTCGATCCAGGTCGACATTAACGAATTTACTCTTGATGAAGAGATAATTGAGACTTCAATCATTTTAGGCTTTATCAGGTTTGATGTACATTCTTTAAAAGAATTAGAAGGGCAAACCTTTACATTCCCCATAAATCCAGTTGATGGTCACATAGACGGATCAATTCACTTGTTTGGCTTTGATCTTCCATTTGACGTCAATAAAATTGAACTAAAAACCATTAGCAGTAATTCAATAGATGTAACCCTGTACTATAGCATTTATCTGGAATATATTAATACCGGGTATGCTAATATTTCTGATGGCGTTTTAAAGACTAACCTTCAATTTGGTCAACTTACAATTCACCGCGATATACATCCTGATAGTTTCAATGCCGACTATTGTAAAAAGATAGTTTCCCGTTTAATTTCAATAGAAGACTTAGGTGAGCCAGAGATCGTTTCTGGACAAGTAAAATTTAAGATGCAACCACACTAACTCCAAACAACAATGTGCCTTATTATAGACTTTGAACGGCATAGTCTCGTTTCTCTTATATTCTCTTGAAAGCAAGAGACGAATGAAGGGGTTCAACTAGGCTTATACTGCTGTAGTGAAGAATGGTGACTTGATGCCGTTGCAATACGAAACAGGTGA
>DASVST010000527.1:0-2775 GCA_036387965.1 Segetibacter sp.
TGGCTTTCATGGATTTAACAAGAAAGTTTGGGAAGTAGAAAGAACAATTGAAAACGATGATAATGCAGGAATTGTATTTTCTTATTTAAGCAAGAATGGAGAGGAGGGCTACCCTGGAAATTTGAGTGTAACCGTAACTTATTTACTAAATCGTAATAATGAGTTAAGCATACAGTTTAATGCAGTAACAGATGAGGCAACAATTGTTAGCTTAACTAATCACTCCTATTTCAACCTGTCTGGTTTTGAAGACAATACTATTCACAACCACATATTACAGATCAATGCAGATAGTTATACAGTTAAAAACGACAACAATACATCTTCAGGCGAAATTGCTTTAACTGAAGAAACACCTTTGCATTTTTATACACCTAAAACAATTGGAGAAGACATACATCAACTAGAATCTGATATGGGCTATGATCACAATTTTGTTCTTAAAAATGATCATCAAAATCTAGACTTGGCGGCGCAATTATATCATGAAGGATCAGGAAGGTTATTGAAAATTTTTACCAATCAACCAGGGGTGCAAATGTATACTGCTAACTGGTGGGATGGAACCGTTGTAGGTTATCAAGATAAACCTTACAAAAAACATGGAGCAGTAGCATTAGAAACACAAGCTTTTCCTGATGCACCAAATCATCCAAGCTTTCCTAATGCAGTTTTGAAACCTGGTGAAGTGTATAACAAGCTAACAGTGTTTAAATTTTTGAATGATAAAACGATTGAGGTATGAATTACATAACTATCAAACCAAACGATAACAAATAAAAATGGCTGAGAAAGCAATATTAGAAGTTTGTGCATTTAATATACAATCATGCATCATCGCGGAAAAGGCAGGTGCTGTAAGGGTTGAACTTTGCGACAACCCTATTGAAGGCGGCACGACTCCAAGCTATGGAACAATCAAACAGGTAAGAGAAAAAATATCAATTCTTCTATACCCCATTTTACGTCCACGTTCAGGTAATTATTTTTATGATGAGGATGAATACGAAATAATTAAAAAAGATATTGTTGCTTGTAAAGAAATAGGTTGCAATGGTATATCAGTCGGCGCAGCAACCATCAATGCTGAAATAGATACTGAATGGATGAAACATATAGTTGAATGGGCACATCCAATGGGAGTAACTTGTAACAGGGCTTTTGATGGAACTCCGGATCCACATAAAGCTTTAGAAGATATCATAGCTTGTGGTTGTGAAAGAGTGCTTACTTCCGGACAAAAAAGTGCGGCACCAGATGCTGGACAAATATTATTTAAATTGGTACAACAAGCTGGTGATCGTATTATTATCATGCCTGGTGCAGGTATTAAATCATCCAACCTGGCACAACTAAGAGAGGAGAGTGGTGCAAAAGAATTTCATGCATCAGCAAGAAAAGTTGCGCCAAATCCTCTTACATATATCAACACACAAGTAAGCGATTATGGAAATGTATATATATCAGATGAAGATGAAGTAAGAGCAATGGTGCAAATACTTTCAACAGAAAAATTGAAATAGCTTACAGTAATTTTTACAGGTTTATAAAACAAACTTTATGAAAGTCATTTCTAAAATATTCATTTTTTTCATTGCCAATTTATTGATTTCGCAAAAAGGTTCTGCACAGAAGAACTTAATACTTGTTGAAACAAAAACCAATTCACTGGCATTACAGGTTAATGATAAAAAGGAATTGAATATGGTTTACTTCGGTGAGAAGCTTTCCAATGTTCGGGAATATGATAATGTAATGGGTACTTACAAGCCTACCGAAGATTATACATTAATGCTTCAGTCGGCATATACAACCGCTGGAACGAGAAATTTAACTGAGCCTGCTATAGCCGTTACACATTCAGATGGAAATAAGAGTTTACACCTTTTGTATGAAAGCCATAAACAGGAAAAAATTGATAAGAATGTTTCACTGGTAAGTATCGTTCTAAAAGACCCGGTATATCCGTTTTGGGTAACGTTGTATTATAAAACTTATTTTAATCAAGATGTAGTTGAGCAGTGGAGCAGCATCAGGCATACAGAAAAAAAAGATGTAGTTCTTTCAAAATTTGCATCAGCTAATCTGCATTTAAAAGGTAACGAATATTGGTTGAGGCAATACCATGGTGACTGGGCAAGGGAAATGCGTCCTGAAGAAACGAAGCTGACACATGGTATAAAAGTTCTGGATTCTAAATTAGGTGCAAGAGCTAATATTTTTCAGCCCCCATTATTCATGGTTTCATTTGATAAACCAGCTACAGAAGATAATGGAAAGGTGTTGTTTGGATCACTTTCATGGACTGGTAATTTTCGGATAGATCTTGAGCTAGACAACCAGGATAATCTAAAACTAATTGCCGGTATAAATAACTTTCAATCTGACTATACTTTAAAGCCAAACGAAGAATTTACAACACCGGTTTTTCTTTATACATTATCTAACCATGGTAAAGGCTTAGCAAGTAGAAATATACACGACTGGGCAAGAAATTATAAACTGGTAAATGGTAAGGGTTCCCGGTTAACTCTATTGAACAATTGGGAAGCAACTTATTTTGATTTTAATGAAACCAAACTTGCTGAATTAATAAAAGACACAAGGAAACTAGGCGTAGATATGTTTTTATTAGACGATGGTTGGTTTGCAAATAAATACCCAAGAAACGATGATCATGCAGGATTGGGAGATTGGGAAGTGAACAAGAAAAAGTTGCCCAACGGAATTTCATATTTGGTAAAAGAAGCAAAAGCCAATGATGTAAAGTTTGGT
>DASVST010000528.1:0-8696 GCA_036387965.1 Segetibacter sp.
AAAAGATAAGTTGCTTGCAATGAATTTTACTGCTGAAAACGAAAGCCTTACAGATGAAATACTTGCAAATACTGCAATGTTTTCTGAGTATTTAAATGATGAACTAAAGAAAGCCAAGGCAACGTACGGTGTAGGGGGATATGCTGAGCACCGAACAGTTTATTCAAGAAGCAAAGTTTTTGACACGAAGGATGAGCCTCGACGGTTGCATTTGGGTATAGACGTTTGGGGACCTGCAGGAACGCCCATTTTTGCACCTTTCGGTGGAGTTGTTCATAGCGTTGGCTTTAATAACAACTTCGGCGATTACGGTGCAACAATAATATTACAGCACCAGGTTGATGGAACTTCGTTCAACACCTTATATGGACATTTAAGTAAGCGTGATATTGCCGGGCTTCAGGAAGGAAACTACATTAACAGGGGAACGGAGTTTGCGCACTTCGGTGAGCCTGCTGAAAACGGTTTTTGGCCTCCGCACTTACATTTTCAAATAGTAGAAAATATGTTTGAGTGGTTGGGAGATTATCCCGGTGTTTGTAAGTTTTCTGAAAGGGAAAAGTATCTCGATAATAGCCCTGACCCAGACGTTATTTTGCAGATGATGCAGTATGCGAAAATTACGCAGGATGTATAAGCGGTTTTGACTTCTTCACTTGATTCAATGATGATGTTGCTTTTGTTTCATCTCAGAATAATTAGTTTTACATCCCTAAGCACATAAATGTCTAATCCTAATCTTAATTCAAGCAAAGAGCCTCTAAACCCTGCGGAAGCTGAGTTTGAAAATAATATTCGTCCTCGTGAGATTGAAGAATTTGCCGGACAGCCGCAGCTAATTGAAAACCTCAGAATATTTATAAAAGCAGCAAAGCTTCGGGGAGAGGCTTTAGATCATATTTTGTTTCATGGCCCGCCGGGATTGGGTAAGACAACATTAAGCCGCATTGTTGCGAACGAACTTGGCGTAAATATCAAAGAAACTTCTGGTCCTGTAATTGAAAAGCCCGGAGACCTTGCAGGGCTATTAACGAATTTGGAACCTAACGATGTTTTGTTCATTGATGAAATCCATAGACTAAGTACGGTTGTTGAAGAATACCTGTATGCTGCAATGGAAGATTTCAGGATTGATATCATGATTGATACTGGTCCAAATGCCAGAAGTATTCAATTGACTTTGAACCAGTTTACGCTTGTTGGTGCTACTACCCGAAGTGGATTGCTTACTGCACCATTACTTTCAAGATTCGGTATAAAGTCGCGACTTGAATATTATAATGCTGACACATTAAAAGGCATTGTAGAGAGAAGTGCAAACATCTTAAATACAAAAATATCAAGCGAAGCATCTTACGAAATAGCCAGGCGCAGTAGGGGAACACCACGTATAGCTAATGGTTTATTACGAAGAGTAAGAGATTTTGCACAGGTATTAAGTGATGGAAAAGTTGATTTGGCTATAGCTCAACATGCATTAAAAGCACTGAATGTAGATGAGCATGGATTAGACGAAATGGACAACAGAATTTTACTTTCTATCATTGAAAAATTCAAAGGCGGACCGGTAGGGCTTACAACTATAGCCACTGCCGTGGGAGAAGAAGCTGGAACGATTGAAGAGGTGTACGAACCTTTTTTAATACAGGAAGGTTTTCTCCAACGAACTCCGCGTGGAAGGGAAGTAACCATCAAAGCCTATGAGCATCTCGGAAAAAAAGTGCAGGGTAGAGCCGGTGGAATGCTTTTCTAGATCGTCTAAAACAAAAAACCTCGCTCATCAAAACATAAGCGAGGTTGTAAAAAATGTTCTTGGAACTATGCAGTCTCTGCAGGAGTAGCCGGAGCCACTAAGCGGAAACCGTTTCCGTGAATGTTCACGATCTCAATGTTCGGATCATCCTTTAGATACTTACGAAGTTTGGCTATGTAAACGTCCATACTTCTTCCGTTGAAATAAGTATCGCTGCCCCAAATTTTCTTCAAAGCCTGTTCGCGTGGCAGCAGGTCATTTTTATGTTCAGCAAGCATCTTAAGTAATTCATTCTCCTTCGGAGATAATGTTTGCATAATATCTCCATGACTTAACTGGCGAAGCTTCGGGTTAAAATGAAAACTGCCAAGGTCAAATTCAATGTTTTCATTTATCCTGTTTTCTTCTTCATTTCTCTTCAGTATCACCCTGATTTTTGCAAGCAATACTTCGCTATCAAACGGCTTTGTTATATAATCATCAGCGCCAAGTTTGTATCCCTGTATAATGTCATCCTTCATTGTTTTTGCACTCAAAAAGAATAAAGGAATATCAGGATCAACATCGCGAATTTCTTCAGCCAGCGTAAATCCATCCATGTTAGGCATCATTACGTCCAGCAGACATATATCAAACTTTTCGCGTTGAAAAGCAGCAAGTCCCAAGCGTCCATCTCTTTCAAGTATCACATCGTAATCATTCAACTCTAAATAATTCTTCAGAACCATTCCAAGGTTTGTATCATCCTCGCATAAAAGCACTTTGTATTTGCGGTCCATAATTTTTAGTTTTTATGATTTACGTTATAAGATTAAGTTTTGGCTGTTAGGGTTTAATGTTCGTAAGTAAAGTTATGTTAATTAAGCAATTATAAAAAAGGCTTCTTTGATATACTTATAATTCTGTTTTAAACAAATGAAGAGTTTCTTACAAGAAAATGAAAAAAATTATGCCACTGATGTTGAAAGATATGGATGAGTAAAAGAGAAGCTTTTAGTTCACCTAGTTTGTTTATTATTTAAAAATTATGCTTTTAACTGCTGATAACAAACTGAAGAAAATCAATACAGCATCTGCTCCTTTTTTCTTCGCTTTCAGAATTGCCTTTTCCTGTATCTCTTCAACCTTTGTAAAAGGGTACATCTTAACGTTACCCTTTTCAATAATCTTATACGGATTGTAACTGCAGACTCATCTACGAAAACATCTACACGTTGGGTAGGTTCAAAGGAGTTGCCGATGTAGCTAATCTGGGTAGGGAGACAACAAGCAAACATAAAAGGAAATAAAAATAGCGAGTAACATTTCTTCCTAGTTAGAGTTTTAGATGATACTATAATATTAATCATTCAAAATAAAATTTGTTTAATGGTACGCACAAAAAAATCCCCCGATTTTGCGGGGGATTACAACTAAAAAACACTCTACTGTACTATAAAAAACGCACACTGATTATACCAACCGGTACAGGTTGAAAAGGGACTTAGTCTGGCTTCTTTCCATCAAGAAAAGTATTGATGGTGCTGATGTGACCCTTGTCATTATCATCTGCCTTAACTGTATACTTACTATAAAAGTTCTCAACTGAAGTAAGTGTGTTACCAAACATTTCCATGTTACGGCGGACGTAAGCGGGTACAGCCTCAAATTCATTGTTAGGGTCAGCAGCATTGATGTTGAAGGAGAGATTACGCAACTTCTGAATTCTTTCTGCTGCCCTTCTTTTTTGATCATCTGCATCGTTCTGCATGGCAGAATCCTCTACAGATTCAGGTTTAAAGATGGCTTGTGGTTGTACTACTTCATCCGCCGTTTCTGGAGTTTCCTCCTTCATCACCAATTTCATTTCAAGCTCCGGTTGCTCTTCAATGATTGGATTAGAAGGTTTAGCTTCCAACGGATTTTGGTTTGATTTTAAACCGGCTTCTGCATAGATATTGGAAGGCTTTGATAAAAACCCGCTGTTCTTGTTTACAACAGGTGTTTCAATATTTTCTTTTACTTCCGGTTGGGATACGAAAGTATTTTGTTGAATTGGATTGATAACTTCCGGCTCTGTTACTTCAGGCTTTAACTCGAAGTGTAACACTTCCGGCTCTTGCATTGTTTCAGGAACTTCATCTTCATGCAAGCTCAACATTACAGGTTCAGGAGCTGTTGTCATTGGAGCTGGTTGGATGATAACAGGAGCTGTTGTCGGCGCTTCAGAAAGCGTTGGCGCAAACGGATCTTTGTCTTCCAACTCTAATGTAGGTTGAGTGTATAATTTCTTTTCTTCACCCTCTACACCAAGCTTCATTATAATTTTTTCTTCCTCTTTCTTTTCTTCCTGTTTTGGCTGTCTTGGTTTAAATGGATCTTTATGTTCGAAGCCAGTGGCAATGATGGTAACACCAATCTTTTTATCAAGAGTTTCATCGAAACCAATACCCTTAATCACATCTGTATCTTCTCCAGCTTGCTGACGCAGATAACTCATAATTAAGTCTTCTTCGTCCATAGTTATTTCGAAATCGCCTTCGGCAGAAGTGATGTTTACAAGTATCCACTTCGCACCCCTGATCTCGCTATCATTCAATAGAGGAGAATTAACTGCGTTCTCGATAGCTGTTTGAGCACGATCTTCACCTTCTGCAGTTGCGCTACCAAGTATTGCAACACCACCGTTGCGCATAACTGTACAAACGTCAGCAAAGTCAACGTTTATTTGTCCGTTACTTGTTATAACATCAGTGATACATTTTGATGCGGTAGCGAGGATATTATCAGCTTTGCTAAATGCTTCTCTTACTTTAAGGTTGCCGTATTGATGGCGTAATTTATCGTTGGAGATAACAAGCAAAGTATCTACGTTCTCTCTTAATTGCTGTATACCCGCTTCTGCATGGCGCATACGCTTTGGCCCTTCATTGCTAAAAGGAGTTGTGACAATTCCAACAGTAAGTATTCCTAAGTCCTTACAGATCTTAGAAATGATTGGTGCACCACCTGTTCCGGTTCCACCACCCATACCTGCAGTGATGAAAGCCATCTTTGTATTTACTTCTAATATTCTTTTTATTTCTTCAAGACTTTCTTCAGTAGCCTGTTTACCTATTTCAGGATTTGCACCTGCACCAAGACCTTGCGTAAGATGTGGTCCGAGCTGAATTTTGTTTGGGACTTTACTATTTGCCAATGCTTGCGCATCGGTGTTACAAATAATAAAATCGATGCTGTCTAAACTTTGAGAATACATGTGGTTAACAGCATTGCCGCCGCCACCACCTACGCCTATCACTTTTAGGATAGAGGATTTTTGTTTTGGGAGATCAAAGTGTATCATAGTCGGAGATTTTGAATGGGTAGTATGAGTGTTTGTTGTTTGTGTTGTTGCGTTTTCATTATGAGTTCTGATTCGAACTCGGCATTCTATATTCTTGTTACTTTATTTCGTGGTCACCTTCTTCTTTAAACAATTCAAGAAGGTTGTTTTTAAACTTGTCCCAGAATTTTTGCATGCTCTTTCTTCCTTCTGTTTTTACTTTAACAGGTTCAGCAATCACTTCTGGTAAAATTGTTTCAACTCTTGTTTCATTTACCAACTGCTCAGGAACTTCAACTTTCTTAAATGTTTTCTCAAACTCTTTATACTTGTGCTCGAAATCGCTGCAACCTTTTAGTATTAAACCAATACATGTGCTGTACATCGGCTTCTTCAACTCATCAATATGGTTTGCTGCAAGGTGACCGTTAGGAAAACCAATACGTGCATATAAACCTGTTGCATATTCAGTAAGCTGTATTAGATGTTTTAGTTGAGAACCACCACCAGTAAGGATAATTCCACCGTTTAATGCACGGCTATCAAGACCAACTTGCTTCAGATGATAAACAACAAAGTCAAGTATTTCGCCCATACGAGCCTGGATGATGTTCGCAAGGTTCTTTACACTGATCTCCTTTGCAGGCATACCATTCATTCCTGGTATAGTGATGAATGCATTTGATTTTGCTTCATCAGAAAGTGCGCTTCCAAACTGAACTTTCATTGCTTCAGCTTGCTGCTTTAAAACACCAAGACCTGTTTTGATATCATTCGTAATATTTTCTCCACCGAAAGGAATAACAGCAGTGTGCTTTAATATTCCTTCGTAGAAAACTGCAAGATCACTTGTACCACCACCTATGTCAAGGATAGCAACACCAGCTTCCATATCAAGCTCTGTCATAACCGCAGCAGCAGAAGCTAATGGTTGCAACACCAGATCCTTAGTCTTCAACCCACTTTTATCTACAGCACGATTTATATTTCTTATTGCATTTCTATCACCTGTAATGATGTGAAAGTTTGCGCCGACTTTTACACCGTTATATCCAATAGGATTTGCTATGTTTTGTATGTTATCAACTGCAAACTCCTGTGGAATAACATCGATGATTTGATCACCGGCAGGAATGAAAGTTTTGCGTTGATTTTCTATCAACTGCTCAATCTCAGACTGATGTATTTCAGTTTCTGCATCGTGCCTAACTATGTCGCCACGTGTTTGCAAGCTCTTTATGTGATGACCTGCGATGCCGACATACACTTCACTAATCTCAAGATCAGGGTTAGAGTCGTAGCAGTTCTTTAAAGCCGCTTGTATGGCTTTTATGGTTTGCTCAATATTGAGCACTTGGCCATGTTGAACCCCTGTACTATTGGCACGGCCAAAGCCAAGAATTTCCAACTTACCATACTCATTTTTACGACCTGCAATGGCAGCAATTTTCGTGGTGCCAATGTCTAAGCCTACAATGATGGGCGATTCGTTGTTCATAGATGTGTGTTTAGTTGTTTTGCGTTTTTATAGTTGTTGTTTGTTCTTTTGTTATTCTTCGTCATTGCGAGAAACGAAGCAATCTGATCTCGATTTATAAACCTGCTTTTATTCAATTCAGCAGATTGCTTCGTCGTCCCTCCTCGCAATGACGACCTACTCTTCTTTCTTTTGCATTACTGCTTTTGGCACTTTTTTGTCCTCAGATTTAACTTCAGTTGTTGGCTGTTTTACTTCCTTCGGTTTTGAATTAACTTGCTGTTTAACCTCGACTGGTTTTGTAACAGCTGGTTGTACTTGTTTCGTCACCGGTTTTGATTCACTGCTCTTTGGTTTGATTACCACTTGTTTTTGTGATGGTGCTATCTCTATTGTATCTGGTTTGCTACTTTCCAACATTGTAGCAAACGCCTCTTTTACTTTAGCGCTGTCTACGTTCATCGTCCATGCACCTTTTCTTGTTGCTATTACTTGCCCTTTAAATTGAACGTCTATTATCGCGTACTTTTCTAATCCAACCTTTGTCCATACCTGCTTGTAGAAAGTATATAGGTTGTCGAGCTTTTCTTTTATGTCTGATCCCCTTCCAAGCTTCACGGTGTGATTGCCAACTGTTGGAATCATTTCAAATGTTCGCTGCGGTGTTATATCCACTTGTGATACCTGGGCGCTCCAAAACTCATCAGCATTAACAAACGTTGCTAACTCTTTTATAGAAGCCATCAAGGCACTGTCCCTCGTTCCCATCTTGCCACCTACTGACGGATAGTTGGTGAACATCGGAACTCTGATGCTTATGTCACTTAAGGGCAATTGCTTTCCGGTGCTGTCGATATAGAATGAGTTACCTGCGATTGTAAAGATTCTTGCTATTGGAATTCTCTCTTCCACCTTTACTTGTAGCACGTTATTATTATCAAAGAACAATTCTGCATTCTTGATCCACTTATCTTTCTCCAATCTTCTTTCCAATACCTGTAGATTTATTGCTTCAACAGGTTGACCGATAAGCGAGCCATTTCCATTCAGTACACGTAGCACTTCTTTCTCCTCCATGAAAACATGGCTTGTTATGCCACTCAGTTCTACCTTAACATCAGTACACTTTTTCAGATCTTTCTTTTGAACAGCGGCTACAAGCAAAGCAATGCCTCCGGCTGTAAGCGTAAGCCATCCTGCATTCTTTAAAACTTTTTTCCAGCGACTGTTCATTATCTTTTATTTTCTAAAATTTCTTTTACAGGGTTAACAAGCGCATCAATATCTCCGGCACCAGCCATTACTAAAAGTGATGGCTTAGTTTCTTTCACCCATTCGATCATCTCTTCTTTACTTAAGACCTTCTTATTTTTTAACTGCATCTTTTCTAAGATGATCTCACTCACCACGGCTTCCATCGGAAGTTCTCTTGCCGGGTAAATAGGCAATAAGATCACTTCGTCTGCCATGTCTAAACTCTCTGCAAATCCATCAACAAAATCTTTTGTCCTGCTAAAAAGGTGTGGTTGAAAAACAACTGTTAGCTTCTGCTTGAACAAACTTCTTACACCTTCAATAAGCGCTTTCAACTCTGCCGGGTGATGAGCGTAATCATCGATTAATACATGTTCATCACTTTTGAAGATGTATTCAAACCTGCGCTTTACACCTTTGAAATCTGCAACAGCGTTTTTAATTTTTTCATCATCAAGTCCAACATGTTTTGCAATTGCTATTGCTGCTATTATGTTTTCAATGTTGTGTAAACCACCCATGTGGATCACAACATCATTGATCGTCCAGCTATCTGCGACAACATCGAAATGGTATGAACCATTTTGAACGTTGAGGTTAGCTGCGTGAACGTTTGCAGCAGTATCATTCAAACTGTATGTCCAATGTTTTGTTGATGCAAAGTCATCGCTCCTGTTTAATCCATGTTTTGTAAGAAGAAAACCGCCGGGCTTTAATCTTTGTGAAAACAGGATGAACGCATTTTCCATTTCTTCAGCCGTTCCGTAGATGTCGAGGTGATCAGCGTCTATCGCTGTAACAACTGCAACATCAGGAGACAACTTTAAAAAGGAACGATCGTACTCATCTGCTTCAACTACACAAACATTCTTCTCACTACTCCAAAAGTTAGTTCCATAGTTTGCGGC
>DASVST010000529.1:0-2720 GCA_036387965.1 Segetibacter sp.
CACCTAAGGCACCACCGGATTATTGGATTATACAACCAAAGGAAAAACCGTGAAACCGGGTGCTTTTTTTCGGACCGCATTTTACCTTTCAGCAACATTGCCATTAGCACAGGCACAAGAAAAATAGCCACAAAAGCAGACCCTATCATGGCGAAGCTTTTTGTGAGAACCAGGGGCGTAAACATTTTCTTTTCCTGACCTTCAAGAAAGAGTATTGGCGCAAACGATACCAACGTAATTAATATAGAATTGAACACTGCCTTACCTACTAAGACAGAGGAGCTTTCAATTCTTTTTAATCTTTCCTCATTTGAAATCATAATAATTTTTTATTCCGTTTCCTCCGTAATAGATTTTAAGGCATTTTCAACCATCACAATTCCTGCATCGACCAGGTCGCCTACTGCCAATGCCACACCCGCAAGAGACATAATGTTTGAGCTTACATTAAACCAATCCATCATGATGAAGGAGATTAACACACTCATTAAAATGGTTATAACCACTATTAAAGCACTACGTACATGCAGCAGGAATATGAAGAGCACAAGAGCTACAACAATGATTTCTTCAATCACTGCTTCTTTTAAAGTATCAATTGTAGCTTCAATTAAATCTGACCTGTCATAAGCGGTGTGAAACTTTACTCCGGGCGGTAAACCCTTCTCAACATCTATTAATTTCTCCTTTACTTTATCAATTACATCTTTTGCATTTTCTCCATATCGCATTACTATTATTCCGCCCACTTTTTCTCCTTCACCATTTTCTTCTATAATGCCTAACCGCAGTTCGCCACCCATTTGGACTGTGGCTATGTCTTTTACCCTGATGGGTATAGACCCTTGTGTCATTAACGGTATATCTTCAATGTCTTTTATTTGTGTGATGTAGCCAACTCCTCTAATGATATATCCCATATCAGCCATCTCAAATTTTCGTCCGCCAACATCATTATTATTAGCTTTTACTTTCTCAATCACATCCATCAAAGGGATGTTGTAATAGCTTAGCTTTTGAGGATCAATGACAATCTGATACTGTTTTTGAAAGCCTCCAAAGGATGCCACTTCACTTACGCCTGGTACAGTTTGTAAAGCAAACTTTATGTACCAATCCTGCAAGGCTCGTAGTTCGCCCAAATCATGTGATGGGGCATCTAAAGTGTACCAGTAGATATGTCCTAAACCAGTGCCATCGGGTCCTAACGTCGGCACTACTCCCTGTGGTAATAAACGTTGGGCATAATTAAGCCGTTCCAATACTCTTGTACGTGCCCAATAAATATCTACTGCATCTTCAAAAATTATAAACACGAAGCTCATTCCGAACATTGAGTTGGCACGGATGTTTTTTATTTTAGGGATACCTTGAAGATTGCTTACCAATGGGTAGGTTACCTGGTCTTCCATGATCTGGGGGCTTCTGCCCATCCATTCCGTGAATATGATAACCTGGTTTTCAGAAACGTCCGGTATAGCATCTACCTTGGTATTGTTGACTGAATAAAAGCCATAGGCTGCTACTGCTGCGGCTATCAGCAAAACAACCATTCGGTTTTTTAAAGCCCATTTAATAGAGTTACCAATCATATTATTAACTTAAAGAGAAAGAGAAAGCGGGAGGTTAGGGAAATTTGAAGTGTTTGATAGAAATGCGAATAGCCAAGCATTACAAAATGCCTGGTCTCAATCCATGTCTAATTAATCATATCAGGAAAGCACTATTACGGACAAAGAGGGGAATTTTACCTTTGTCTGGGGGAGCATTTGCTTTAGGAAAATCAGCAACAGTGGAAGAAATTATTGACGCCTGCCATTTCTTATAAAGGGGCGGCTCTACTTGTAAATTAGTTTTAGAAAACTCAAAAGAGGCTTTAGCAAGTTTCTGGTCATTGTCAATTTTTACAACCTGTGATTTTTCTTCGCAGCAACCTTTTTCACATTTCATATCACACTTGCTACACTTATCATCCTTTTCTTTAGTGCTTACGGTCCATGATATCAATTCACCCATGCAATAGTGCATACGAACAGTAGCCCCAATTGAGGTAGTGGAATATAAAAGTATTAATATGGTAACAGCTACCTTTTTCATTTAGGGATTAAATGAAGGTAGATTAGCTGGGTGGTTAGAAAGATGACTACAATCATGTTAGTGTATGATGTTTCTAAAATACCCTTATTTAGTCCTTTTACAAAAACAAATAAATGTTAGAGGATTTGTATAAGGCCCCACCAATAAGGCATTATTATGCAGGTTTTTTTCTAAAACTACAAAACAGAAAATTTTGAACAGTGTTGAAGGGTGTTGTGTGGTCTTCTGTGATGCATTTAATTCTTTCAAAAGCTATTTCAAACCTTGCTGACATTGATGCTTCTGAATATTGCTTAATTTCTAAACCACTACATTTCGTTGGGCCATTTTCCGAAAATGTACCAAGGATTAAGTAACCATCTTTTTTTATAGCATCCTCCGCAATGGAAACGTATTTGTAAATGGCATCTTCTGTTGTAAGAAAATGAAATGCTGCTCTATCATGCCAAAAGTCAAACTGCACCGGTGGTTCAAATTCTGTAATGTCTGATACAATCCAATGTACTTTAGATGCTCTTTTACCTAATCTTTTTTTTGCTCTTTCTATTGCTTTTGCTGATATATCTAACAAATAAATGTTAGAGGATTTGTATAAGGCCCCACCAATAAGGCATTATTATGCA
>DASVST010000530.1:0-2475 GCA_036387965.1 Segetibacter sp.
GGACATTTAGATGTCGAAAACGGACATTAGGTAGGTAAAGCGTTAGTGCTCTTTATTCTGCTGTTCTCCATTTTAAAAACGAAGAAAAAGTAGAGTCCTAAAAGGACATCAACTGTAAGACAAAATATTGGATAATAGTTTGGAATATCGGTTTTTACAATTGAAGCTTTGTGGTGTAATAGGTCCCAAATTCCATGAAGAACAATACCATAGGCAATTAGAGAACTATTTTTTGAGTAACCAATTACTGCGATTAAATAGAAAGCTACTGCAACCAATACTTCCAGTATACTCGCACTTACCGTATTGCCCTTTAATGAAAAGCCAACATAAATAAAGGCAATGGAACATAGAATAGTTGCGGCAGCAAACCTGGAAGAATAATACTGTGAAAGCAGTCGCGTAAATAGAATTACAAACCCGGTTATTGCTATAGCTGAAAGTATTTGTATCATCTTTTATAATTTTAAGCTCGTTATTAAGTTAATTACATCAAGCGCTCAAATATTTCGGTTCTACCAAATAGAGATATCCCTATGAACCCTCTTACTTTCAGGTTTTTGCCTATAAAACTCATTTTGCAGTCATAAGTTTTTCCACTTTCAGGATCGTATATCTTACCATCCTCATAAGTGCCGTCTTTATAGACAAAGTTTGTAAAAAGTTCTACTCCCAAAAGATCTCTTTGCCTTAAAGTTGGATTGGGGTTTTTTGTGTCTTTCCGGTTAGTTGATGACCATATGGATTTACCGAAATACAGGTCTCCTTTCTTATAGATTTCAATCTTTGCGTCTTTTTTAGGTGACCAGTATACTCCGATTATCTTGTCTGCAACACCTGTGTATGATTTTGCAAATGAAAGTGTGAAAAGCAGGGTTAAAGCAAAAGAAAGGCTGATTATCTTTTTCATATTCGTATAGTTTTAGTTGTTTAATATTTTAGTATGGTTAAAAATATTGAGGGGATAAAAGAATAACTTAATTGTAGTCAAGCATCAATTTTACACAGTTCTTAAAATTTGCTCCATATAAAGTAGAAATCCTATCAAGGCAACTCTCAATGCGATATTGCTTTGGTTCGTTGCTATATTTTACTATAGTTGCATTGGTAAAAAGATCTTGTGATTGATTGAAAGGCTGCGGATTTAATACATGCAGTTCATTTACCTGGTCTTCCTTTGTATCTCCTGTTGGATAAAGGGTCAATCCATACTTTGATGAAACGTTCTTTCCATCAACGGAAAAGGAGTTTATGGACTTTGGAAAAGACCGCACATATGTATCTAATACACTTGCCAATTCAAATTCATTCAAACTATCAGTCAGTAAAACACCAATTCTGTAATTTTTCCTAAACAACATTTTTGAGGCTATTTTGATAATCGCTCCTTTGTTTACAACCTTGCTATGATGGTCAACTTTAATGTCACTGTGAGGATATGCTACATCATGAAGAACAGCCTGCATTGTTTGTTCTCCAAACAATCTTCTTATTACTGTAAGACTTCCTTCAGCAGCATTTGAAACACCTGCGGTACTGTATAAATTGCCACTTTGTGTAACACTGACATTAGGGACCCAAGCTGCTTTAGGAAACTGTTTCCGGAGTTTTTTATAATCAGTAGCATGTGTAGTTAATGGTTTGCCATCATAAATACCAGTGGCTGCCGCTGTAGCAGCCCCATCACAAATAGACAGCATAATAGTTCTGTCTGTGTAATGGCTTTTTATCCAACTAACAGTAGATGGTTTTGGAGGAGCCATTAGATGAATATTTAAATTCGGAATAACAATAACATCGGGAATAATATGCAGAGAGTCTATTTCAGAAAAGGAGTAATGAGGAAGGATGAAAAGGCTGTTTACTAAGAGGATCGGAGCTTTTTTTTCTGATACTACAAATACATTAGCTTTTTCAGTCGAATTGAATAAATAAAAAGGAGCCATCAAATCAAACATCTCGGTGCCCTCATTATTAGCAACTATAATAATGGTCTTTTTTGAGCTGTCAAATTTCTGTTTCGACCATACAAAATTATTGGTGCCTTTATAAGCTTTTATTTTCTGTGCGAACACCTGCGGAAGCGCAAAGTAAAAAACCAAGCTAAGAACCAGCAATATGGTAAAGCTGGTTAAAAGTAGTTTTTTAATCTTTTTCATAATAGTAGTTTTTGATTATTATGAAGTAAAGATGCAATGCATAAAAAAGTATTTAAGGACGATAATGTGTCAAAAAAGGACAAGGATGTTGCTACGGTAAATTTCTTTTAGGGCGCGGTTAATTTCATATTTATCCGTCAAAAAAAAGAGCCTGAAATCACCAGGCTCTTTATAAAAAATGAAGACTTTGCTTGTGGAACTTTAAGGGTGAAAAAAAATCTAATAGCAGATATTAAATTGTTTCACCTTTCTGTCTGGTTAATGAGGATGCACATGCACATGGTGGTGAGTAGGAGGTTTTTCTACATATGATTTG
>DASVST010000531.1:0-1969 GCA_036387965.1 Segetibacter sp.
CATTAAAAATTTTGGTCTTCTCCCAACGCAGATCAGGGTTAGCAGGATTCCTGACCATTGCATACGGCAGATTTATAACACCACCTGCTGAAGTATAACTAACTGTTGCTACCGACGAAAGATCGTTTTTGATATTACCAGTATAGCCATAAGAAACTCTGGCTTTTAAAAGCGGAAGAAATTTTAAACCATAAAAAGATTCATCTGAAACTTTCCATGCTAAGCCTGATGACCACAAGGGCGTCCATTTCTGATTTGTACTTAAGCCGAAAAGATTGGATGCATCTTTTCGTATACTTGCAGACAATATGTATTTATTATGATAACTGTATACAGCGTTTGAATAGATGGAAACAAACCTATTTGTTGCATCTCCGAAATCCGCATTATTGAAAATCGGAACATTGCCTAAGTTCCCATATAAAGGAAAGAGGCTTATATAATCAACATTACCGTAGGTTAAAATGTTGTCATCATATCCGAATGTTCTTCCTCGCTGAGATGCATTATGAGATTCTCTTACTTCCCCTCCAGCTATAGCATTAATTTTACTTTGTCTCCATGAAGAATTATAACTGACTTGCCCCCGTAACCCGTATGCAGATAATTTATTACTTCCGTAATCTAATATGCCTCCTAAAGGCACATTTCGTTTTATAGTATTTCCGCTTCGCTGAGAATACCTGTTTATAAGGTCTCTTGCAAAAAATGTTTCTTTACTATAATAAGTGCGGCTCACGTTGTCAGCTCTCTGCATCTGCCCGCTAACCTCAGCTTTAAAAGAGGGAGAAATGTGGTAGTTTAATCGGGCCTTCAATAAAATATCCTGTAGCGAACCTGTATTATCATTTAACCTTTGTTCATCTAACGGTCTGTATTTCCAGTCAAGCAGCAAGCCACCACCTGCAGTATCAATGTAAGCAGGTCGGTAAGTCTTTTCAACCGGCAAAGGGTTGCCTTGCTCATCAGCTAATCGTGCATAAGGATATAGCTCAGATTTTCCTCCGCCCGGGTTAACGGATGAGATGCCATTGTTTTCAGTTCTGATAAACGTATAATTTAATGAAGTCTGAACTTCTAACTTACGCAGTGGCTTGATGGTTACTGATGAATAAAAAGTAGCGCGTTCATTTCCATTACCTCTTACCGTAGTCTCATTATTATCTAATCCGCCACTTAGCATATAATTTATATTGCTGCTTCCTCCGGATAGATTTAAAGCATATTGTTTTCTGATAGCATTTTGATTTAGATACTTCTGGTAGTCGTTGCGTATGTCATATCCTCTTAACTCATTTATTAACCTGTCAGTTTCTACCTGCGATGTTTGACCCGCTCTTTGTTTAGCAAGAATTTCAACAACCGGTGAAACGACAGGTCGTGTAGTTGTATTATTCAGGTCTGCATCATACCTACCTTTTGAGAACAGGAATTTTTCAACATCGATAAAATCACTTGAATTAAGAAAATCACGATCTCGAAAAAGATCCGGCTTTTGTTGAACCGTGTAGTTAGTGTTCAGAGTCAATTGTGTCTTCTGCCAATATACTCCCTTCTTAGTTGTAATTACTATCACGCCATTTCCGGCCCTTGCGCCCCAGATAGCTGCTGCCGCGGCATCTTTTAAAACAGTGATGCTTTCAACATCGTTGGGGTTAAGATTACTTAAACTCCCTTCGTAAGGAAAATTATCAAGTACAATTAAAGGTGAAGTTCCTGCCCTTATTGTACTTATTCCCCTTATAAAAATATCGCTGTTGTTACCTAACACTTTTGAAAAATAAAGACCTGTTATACCTTCAAGCCTGGTTAATACATCAGTGCTAACACGACGGTTAAAAAGAGCATTATTTATTTTATCGTAAGATCCTGTAGCTGATTCTTTTCTCAGATCCTGGTAACCTGTTGAAACCGTCACCTCGTTCATGGTTGCAACATTCTCAGTCATCCCAATCACAATGGGACCATT
>DASVST010000532.1:0-4485 GCA_036387965.1 Segetibacter sp.
CAATTTTACAAAGCCTACAGCAACGCTTCCATCAATGCTAAGTCACGGCGAGCTGCGTACGCTGTTTCACGAATTTGGTCACATTGTTAATGCTATGTCTTATCATGGTGATTACTCATCGCAGGCTGGTAGCAAAGAAGATTTCGGTGAAGCGATGTCGCAGATATTTGAGAATTGGATTTGGGACTATGAAACTCTTAGAACCTTTGCTAAACATTATAAAACCGGTGAGGTACTACCTAAACAAATGTTTGATAACATGGTGAAGGCAAAAAATATCACCAGTGGTTTATCAGCCATCACCTCACTGCGTTCTTCCATTTACGACATGAACCTCTACAATAAGTACAATCCTTTAAAGCCGGTTGCTACAGATCAGCTTTGGCAAAACATCGATAAAGAATTTGGTGTGATGCCGATGTACGTAAAAGGCACTCACCCGCAGGCAAGCTGGATACACATTAACACACACCCGACTTATTATTACGGTTACCTGTGGTCGGAAGTATATGCGCAGGACATGTTTACCGCATTCGAAAAAAAAGGACTTACCGACAAAGAAACCGGTCTTCGCTATCGTGAATTCATTCTCGCCAACGGAACCCAGCGGGATGTAGTAGAAGCTGTAGAGGCATTCCTAAAACGCAAGTCCAACAACGAAGCGTACATAAAAAGTCTCGGCTTAAATTAAATTCTTTCCGCCGTTGTGGTGTTCTTCACCAACAACTGTCTCAAGGTTATTATGACGTTCTCATTAACCCTCCGTGTTCGTCCCGAACGGGTTCAGACTTGCCGGTGTATATCGATCCCAACAACAAAACAAACTATTCATCGATTTCTAACAAGCATGGATGGATATCGCGAAGAAAAGTGGTGCGATTTAAATGGTGCGCCACACCAGGCGAACGAACAAACCAACATCAGCCCTGAACACCTCTAACAACAAAGACAGTTTGTTCTAAGACAACAGTTATCTTAAGTTCGGGGTGCCCTTCGGAACATTTTGAACAACTCAGGAAAAAGTAAAAAAGAACTCTATTTATCCTTACAAGCATAAGAATAGGAAAGAGTTGTTGGTTAAAAAGATAATTGAAATGCATCAGCAGAGATGTAGAATTGAGAACCTTGAGATGCAAGCAAATTCTGAAAAATAATACAGTTACTTTGATGTGATGAAAAGAAGTTCCTGGAAATCAATCATTATATTAAACCATAAAATGAATTCGCAACCTGATGAAGAATTAAAAAAGCAATTCAATGTTCTTAAAGAAGAATATATAAAATTGCTAAACGATAAAGATGTGCTGCTTAACTGGGGTAAGCCACAGTTAGAAGCTTTATATGTGTCGCGTATAGGCAGGCTTCAGCTTGAACGTTTGCAATTGCAGTTGCATATAAAAGCATTGAAACGAAAAATTCAACTTTTACAAAGTGCAATAAACCGCAATGTACCTGCAGATACAGATGCAATAGAATTACAGGTTGCAAGTGAGCTTGCCGAAGCAGAACACCACATTATGCAGCAGGCAAATAAAATAGCCACATCCGAGGCTATGCTAAGCAACCTTGCCTCTCCTGAAAGAAGTGCTGAATTGCGAAAGATCTATAAACAATTTGCGAAGCAGCTTCACCCTGATGTAAATCAAAATCTTACTAACGAACAAAAAGACCTTTGGCACATTGTAAAAGAAGCGTATGAAATAGGAGACCTTGAAAAACTAAAAGCATTTGAGGTGGTATATGAAAAAGAATTGAAAGCGGCAGAAAAACAAATGCAGGAATTGACACCCGAAGAACTGCAATTAAGAGTGGAGGTCTTAAAGGAAGGAATAAAAGTTTTACATGAACAGGTAAAAAATATAAAAGGCGAATTTCCATTTACCCTTGAACAACAAATAAAAGATGAAGAATGGGTAACAACTGAAAATGCTAAAGTGCAGGAGGAAATAAAAGCTTTAAAGCTGTACGAAGAAGAACTTACTTTACAATACCGGCAAATGATAGCGGCAATATGAATGAAGACAAAGAAATAATTAAAATTAACCCTGCCCTATTAAATGCGCTAAGCAAAGGCGGACTTAACTTAGATGTTTTTGGAAGAGAGATAGTAGCATTAGAATGTTTTATTGCAGGCACATCATTTAGAAATCTTAATAAAGTTGAAAATGAACTTGATCATAAGGTGAAGCTTGAAATGAAACGAGAAAGTGATAACAAGTTTGATAAATGTGCAATTGCGCTATGGTACGATAAAACAAAAGTGGGATATATACCTAAGGATAAAAATGAAGTATTATCAAGACTGATGGATGCCGGCAAGCAATTTTATTCAACTATAGAGGCTAAAGAGTACGAGGGTAATTGGTTAAAGCTATTTATACAGGTGATTATGAAAGATTGAAAAGCCAACCAATTTTTGCAACAATATGACGGGGATGAACACAATGGAGTCAATTATACCTGCTAAAAAGCGTTTTCCAAACGTTTCCCCGGCTCTCCGTAGTCTGTTACTATGGAGGCAAATGAACCAATAATATTATGATCATGAAAAGCCTTTATCTAATATCACTTCTACTTGCTTTTAACCTCAACCTCTAACACCTCGAACAACTGAGGGAAATACAAATTTTGAAAGTGAACTATGGTTGAAGCAATGAAAACCCATTGGTATAGTTTGATTATTTAAATCATTCCCGGTCAGCCTGACAACACCTGCAACGGCGAAAAAGGATCGTGTTCAACAGCATCAATGTTTCTAATAATTTAATCGTGCCTAGGTTCAGGAAGTGAGAAATAGCGACTTACGGTTTGATCCAATAATTTTGAGACGAGCCGGAAGTTTTCCTGTGAAGGCTTTAAGTTTATTTGTTTAGCAATAATATTTCGATGACGATAGATAACAAATGTGTTCTCTACCGAAGGATTTATTTTATTTAAAACAACCTCTGAAGCAGAATCATTCATAGAGGGCACAAAAGTTAGTGCGGTGTTTTCTAAGCCTAAATCTTGTCCAATTCTTTCCAGTTCCTTTTTTCTTTCCTCCCTGGAATACCCATTCTCATTTCCATATACAAAATAAACTTTTAGATACTTTTCTCTTTTTATACTTTCACTTTCCAGGAAAATCAGCCATTTTTTTATTTCATCCCAATTAGGGTTATTTCCTACGAAATACATTATTCCATGGTACCGGCCATACATACAAACAGGACAGATTCGTGTTCCTTTGTCCGGTCCCCATGCATGATAGGCATAAAGGAAGGGTTGTCTTCACCTATCTCAAGGCCAGATTGAACAGTGTCTTTTTTTACTTTAGGATAATTTGGAATGTTTCTTCCTAAGACAATATTGTGTTCCACTATTTGTACCGAATCATCAAGCACTATTCTTAGTATACCACTTCCTCCCCTGTTTTCCATTGATCTTCTCATTTGAGAAGTAAGGATGGGATCATCATCAAATACCCAATCATCCAGGTAGTATTCATTTTTTATATTGGGCTCTTTAATTAACACATGCAAATGTGCTGGTGTAGTTCGTCCGGGATAAGGTGCCGGTCTTGTAGTATAGATGCAATAATTTCCTTCCTTATCTGACTTAATCCAGCCTCTTAATCTACCATGCATGTTAACTCTGCGATCCACCCCGGGTTCGGGAACATATGTACCGGTTTGGTCTGTTTGATAATAGTAGATAAGAATACCTGATGCAGGTGTTTTCCCGTCAATATGAAAGACCTTTCCTGTTATTATAAGCTTTTGACCTTTTTCATTCCACCCTTTGCTGGTGTCGATTGAATTTATGTTGCCAGGCATATTGATAAACATTGACTCACAACCATCGCAGCGTCCACCTACACGATTATTCGTTGCATCGTTTGGCTTCGATGCATCGGGGTTTTGTAATTGGCCGGAACAACTAGTTGCCGAAAGGAAAAGAAGGGTGTAGATTAAGAAGGATGTTTTGCACATAGTGTCTTCACTTTTAGTTTAATTACAAACAAAACAACTTATAACATCTTACTTATAGAAGGGTAAAATGGCAAGGTGATGGAAATTGCAGCTAACAAGTTAATTATAGAAGTTTGCGTATATAAACACTGCTCAATAACATGCTTACCACACATTGGGCCGATGACTTTTTCTTGTTAGGGTAAGTATTACAAATAAGTTTTGAACACACTTCTAATTTATTTCATGATACCTGATGAATTACTCCTTTCATCTTTAAATATGCACTTCTTAGAACTTAGCAATTACTTCATCTTGGAATACCTGTAATTTTAGCTGTGCTGTTATCGTATCGAAATATTGCTCTTAGCTTTATCTTTTGGACAGTTGTAGTGTTGATGAACATTTCAGGCTACTATTTTAATTCGGTGTTTATTGAAATACCATTTAATTGGAGTGAGGTTGTTTCGTATGCGTCGGGGTGGTATAGCTGGTTTTTTTTAACCTACCCCGTTCTGTATTTTGTAAAACGTTT
>DASVST010000533.1:0-1750 GCA_036387965.1 Segetibacter sp.
GGTCTTCATGCCAAATATGATGAATTCTAAAAGGAGAGGTTTTTTTAAATTCTTCTATAGCTGCATTTGTGTCTTTAGTTGAACCATCATCTGCTATAATTACTTCATCAGGTAAAATGGATTGTTGAAGAACACCATTTAAACAACAAAGCAATGCCTCTGGCCAATTATATGTAGAGATAATAAGAGTACTTTTAATTTTACCCATAATAACACTCAACAGTAAAAAGTATAAATGTAGTGAAGGACAAAAATGCAACATTTGCTTCAAATGGTATGCTTTTACTATTTGTGGTTACACTTGTTGGACTACTGTGGAGTAGAGCGTTGTTATCTCTTGTACATATTGCATGGTTAATTGTTGCAGTAGCTTTTGTCGTAAAAAAGCAGTTTCTTCTTAGCAGAAATCCCCTGCTGATTTGGAGTGTTATCCCCTTGGGCTTGTTTCTATTCGGAGTTTATCAAGAGCCCCTTGCAAAAGCAAACTACGATTACTTGCTAACCTTGTCTATGTATCCTATTGCCGCTATTGCGACATCAATACTGTTCAAAGCTGTTGATAAACAAACCTGTCCGAAAGTATGGACTGGTCTTGCAGCTATCAGCTTACTACTGCCACTTGTTGGCTATTTTTCAACTTCAGGAATGTACGAACTGTATGGCAGCGCGAAAACACTACCAGTTTTAATGAGTGCAGATCATATACGGTATGGACTTTTTATAGCTGCTTCATTTTTATTTTTGTTGTCATACAAGTTATTTGAAACTAAGGTTCATTTTTCAATGCTGCTTTTTATTTTTTTGATGCTTGTACTTATTTCTGTTCGAACCGCCTGGGTGGCTGCAGCAATTATTATTGTAGTTAGTGGATGGCAAAAAATTAAACTTAGTAAGTACCCGAAAGTGCGGTGGCTGATTCCACTTCTACTCACTACTTTTTCTGTTGGCGCTTATTATCTTGTAGATGCCGTAAAAGGAAAAGTTGACTACACGATCTATGACTGGCAATCGTTTGATGAGAAGAAGTTTGAGGCTAACTTTTCAGACGGTGTACGACGAAGCATAAATTATGTGGGTTTCAAGACAGTAACGACTGATGATCATGATAACGTAGGCTGGTCTGCAATCCCTGTCGCGTTGCAGAACGGGTTCAACAAATATTTTCCAACTCAACAAATCGAATATGGCTGGCCTTTTAATCAATGGTTATTTTGGTGGATAGGAGCAGGTTGGTGGACAATGATTTTATTCTCAATTTGGATGCTGTATCCTTTAGTATGGGCGTTTAAGACTAAAAACCATTCGCTGGCTAGCTGGACATTAGTTATAGCAGCAAGTTGTGTTGTAGAATGTACTTTGAGTCTTCAGTACGGTGTGTTTTTACATGCATGGGTAACCGCTTTCCTTTGGCTTTTACCCCTTAAGGAAGAATACGGTAGTTAGTGAAGCCAAAGAGCCGTATTCCCGTTGTTTTCTCAAACCTATAGAGAAAGCGATCTTTAAAAGAGAACTTCTTCTGATTAACATCAAGATCAAGTTGCCAATTTTGATGTGCAATACGCTCCATCATAACTTTAGGATGAGTTCCTTCAAACTTCGTAATGGAATCAAAATCATTAAAATCAAAAACATCTTCAGATGTTAATTCATCTGCGTTGGGGTTCCAATAGCGGCTAACATGTTTTTGCTTCCTTTTCATTTGCTCTGGATTTTTTACCCAACCATAGTGGTATACATAAGCATCAATAGG
>DASVST010000534.1:0-3505 GCA_036387965.1 Segetibacter sp.
CCGGCCGGCATATCAATAGCAATTCCATCTTTCTGAACTAATTGTTTAGCGCAGGTAACATACTGGTTGCCGGGACCGAAAATTTTATACACTTTAGGAATGGTTGCAGTTCCGTAAGCCATTGCACCTATTGCCTGCGCACCACCCGCTTTAAATATTTGTGTTACACCAACCAGCTTTGCGGCATATAATATGGCAGGATGAAGTACACCCTCTTTATTTGGCGGTGAACATAAAATGATCTGTTTGCACCCTGCAATACGGGCAGGAACTGCCAGCATAAGAATCGTAGAAAATAAAGGAGCAGATCCGCCCGGGATATACAAGCCCACCTTTTCAATTGCAACCGACTTTCTCCAGCATTTTACACCCGGCATTGTTTCAACAGCCTCTTCAGTTTTTAACTGGCCTTCATGAAATTTTTCTATATTGTCTTTCGCTTGTTGAATGGCCTGTTTCAGGCTGCTATCCACATTTACTATCGCTTCATCAATTTCGGCCGCCGTTACCTGCAGCTTGCTTATGTTCAACTTATCAAACATTGAAGAAAATCTTCTTAATGCTTCATCACCATTCTCCTTTACCTCCATTAAAATATTAGACACACTTGCCTCCAATGAAGAAGTTTCTAAAGCAGGTCTTTCAAGGAGTTTAAGCCACTGTTCTCTGACAGGATATTTATAAAAGGTAATCGGCATTACATAATCATCTTTTCTATCGGAACAACTAATATTCCCTGGGCACCGGCTTCTTTTAATTTTTGAATGATGTTCCAAAAATCATTTTCATCTAAAACACTATGTAAGCTACTCCACCCACTTTCTGCAAGCGGTAATACGGTAGGACTCTTCATCCCCGGCAAAAGTGCAATGATTTCACTTAGTTTATCATTAGGTGCATTTAATAAGATGTACTTGTTATTCTTCGCCTTTCTAACGGCTTGTATTCTAAATAAAATCTTATCTAAGATTTGATGTTTGTCAGCATCAAGTTTTTCATTTTGTATAAGTACGGCTTGGGATTGTAAAATGGTTTCAACTTCTTTTAACCCGTTCATAAATAAAGTTGATCCGCTGCTCACGAGATCACAAATAGCATCAGCAAGACCAATACCCGGAGCTATTTCAACACTGCCACTAATTTCATGGATCTCTGCAGTTATAGATTTTTCGTTAAGATAATTCTGTACAATGTTTGGGTAGGTAGTCGCTATTTTTTTGCCTTGCAAATAATCTGGGTTGTCATACTTTTCGTTTCTTCCAACAGCTATACTTAACCTGCATTTTCCGAATCCAAGTTTATCAACAACCTGCACTTTCTTGTTCTTTTCATAAACAACATTCTCTCCTACAATTCCTATATCCGCTACTGCATCTTCTACATATTGCGGAATATCATCATCACGTAAAAAGTAAATTTCTAAGGGAAAATTGCTTGCTTCTGCTTTTAATTTATTCACTCCATTAGAAACATCTATCCCACATTCTTTCAGAAGCTTCATACTGTCGTCGTGAAGTCTACCTGATTTTTGTATTGCTATTTTCAAATTCATACAAGTGATTTATTAACTCTATACACCTACAAAACAAAAAAGCCTACCGATTGGTAAGCCTTCAAATGTTTTATTCTGATTACACAAAACAACATCGGCTCACCTTACGGTAAGATGTGATGATGATGAATGTGCAAATAAAGTTTCATGGCGCAAAGATAATCTCCACAGGGAAACGAACAAAATTAAAAGATGGGCTATGCCATTCAGAGAATAGCGACTGTGGGAGGCATTATTTACATAATTTTTAGCTGGTTACACGTTTTAGAAAACAATTAGCGTTATAAGTTGGCTAAAGAATTGATGTACCTAATAATCAAACTAAAATATCCATTTTCATGAAAAAGCAAATCGTACTTTTTGCCTTCACAATTTTGTTTTTATCTGCTGTTGCTCAGGCACAAACGGCAACCAAGAAAAACATGGCAAAACTTAACCTTTCATCTTTTGCCTTTAAGGGATTCAATCTTCAATACGAAAGGCAGGTATCCCGTGGAATTACAGTAGCGCTTGGTTATGGCTCTATACCAAAGAGCACTATTGCATTTCAGTCATCAATACAAGATGCTATAGATGATCCAGGTGTAAACGTTGGCAATTTTCAACTTGGTACATCAGTACTTACACCTGAAGTTCGCTTTTACGTAGGTAAGCGTGGTGCGTTTCATGGCTTTTATTTTGCACCTTATGGCCGTATTTCAACATACAACATGGCGGTGCCTGTTGATATAAATTCAACCCCAAAAAGAACTGTTTTGTTTGATGGAAAATTAAACAATGTAACAGGTGGTCTTTTGCTTGGAAGCAATTTCAAACTTTCGAAGAGCCTTTACCTTGATTGGTGGATTTTAGGCGGAAGCGTTGGTTCGGGTAAAGGCAATTTAGTTGCCGCTACCACTTTATCTCCAAGCGAGCAAACTACCTTAAGACAACAATTGGAAGATATCGAAATTCCAATGACTACAATTGAATCGCAAGTGAATAGTAACGGTGCAACAGTAAGAACGACAGGAACAATGTTTGGAGCAAGAGGTTTAGGAATAAACTTAGGAATTCGCTTTTAAATTTTCCAGCATATCGGATGTCATGCTTTGTAAATCATATTCTGGTTTCCAGTTCCAATCGTTTGAAGCGACACTGTCATCTATACTTTGTGGCCAGCTTTCGGCAATCGCTTGCCGAGAATCTGGTTGATATGTGATCTCAAAATCAGGAATGTGGTTTTTGATTTCACCTGCAATTTGCTTGGGAGAAAAGCTCATTCCTGAAACATTATAGGACGTACGAACTGATATCTGATCTTCGGGAGCTTCCATTAATTCGAGGGTAGCTCTTATTGCGTCGGGCATATACATCATTGGTAATGCAGTATCCTCTTTTAAAAAGCACGTATACTTTTTATCTTCCAACGCGTCAAGATAAATCTCAACTGCATAATCTGTAGTGCCGCCGCCGGGTGCCGATTTGTAACTTATAAGACCCGGGTAACGCAAACTTCTAACATCAACACCAAAACGTTGATGATAATAATTACACCAGAATTCCCCTGCATATTTACTTATGCCATACACAGTTGTAGGTTCTATAATAGTTTGTTGGGGGCAGTCAACTTTAGGCGAAGTGGGTCCGAAAACTGCAATACTGCTCGGCCAATAAACCTTTTTTATTTTTTCTTCTCTGGCTATATCCAACACGTTTAACAAGCCTTGCATGTTTAGGTTCCAGGCAAGGTTTGGATTTTTTTCACCGGTTGCGCTTAGTATCGCAGCTAATAAATATATCTGCGTAATGTTTTGTCTTATTACCTGAACATGCAGCATCTCCTTGTTCATCACATCAAGGCTTACATAAGGGCCCGTACCTCTAAGTAACTCATTCTCTTCACGCAAATCAGAAGCAATAACATTGCTGTTTCCATACATATTTCGAAGAGCCATTGTGAGTTCAACACCT
>DASVST010000535.1:0-2341 GCA_036387965.1 Segetibacter sp.
CTCATCTCTGCGGGAAAGTTAGGTATGTTGCCTGCGTATAAGTATAATAATCCACCAAGAACAAGAAACAGTAGAACAACCACTCCCTGAAGTATACTTAACGTAAGTACATTTTTTTGTGAGTCTTTAAGCGTGTTTACAGAGATATTTTTTTGCATCATTTCCTGGTCAAGCCCTGTCATAGCAATCGTTATAAACATCCCTCCAAGAATTTGTTTGAGAAAAAATCCTGCACTGTTTACATCCGTATTTATCACTCTTGAATAATCTTTTGCGGCTAATGCCTGCATTGTTTCGCCAAGAGAAAAGTTCATCTGGTTCATGATATAAACGAGGCAAACAACCAAGCCTATTAACATGAAAGACGTTTGAAGTGTATCGGTAAAAACAATTGTTCTTACTCCACCTTCGAATGTGTACAAGAGTATCATTAGAAGGATCACTAACGTAGTTGCCCAAAACGGAACACCCATTCTATCAAGGATAAATATCTGGAGTACATTTATTACAAGGTATAACCTCGCCGTTGCACCAAACGTTCTTGATATTATGAAGAACATTGCTCCTGTTTTATAAGAAGTATTACCGAAGCGTTGCAACAGGTAATTATAAATAGATGTAAGATTTCTCTTATAATACAATGGCAACAATACGTAGGCGATTACAACATATCCTATAATGTATCCAAGCACAACCTGGAAATATCCAAAGCCATTTGTACCAACAGTTCCGGGTACAGAAACGAATGTTACTCCACTCAACGATGTTCCTATCATCCCGAATGCAACAAGCATCCAGTTACTTTTTCTATTGCCGATAAAAAAGGTATCGTTATTACTGTTACGGCTGGTATACCATGCAACACCCAATAACAGTACAAAATATCCAATAACAAACGAGAATAATAGCGTTGGAGACATAGCAATCGGGTTCTGGTTAGTAAGTTGAAATTGAAAAGTAGTAAAAATTATTGAGCTAATATTGCTTCTATTAAACAAATGAAATGGATTATAAATCTATAGCAGTTTTCTGTGGTTCTAAGAGTGGATCAAATCCGATGTTTGAACAACATGCTTCTGAACTTGGAACCATGTTAGGTGAGAATAATATTACTTTAATATATGGTGGAGGAAGAAAAGGCTTGATGGGTGCTGTAGCAGATGGTGTGATGGCAAATGGTGGAAAAGTAATGGGTGTTATTCCCGAATTATTAATAGGGTGGGAGCAGCAACATTTGGGGATAACGAACCTGCAAATTGTAGCTGATATGCATAGTCGAAAAAAGATAATTTATGATATGTGTGATGCTGCTATAATCTTACCCGGAGGCTTTGGAACACTTGATGAGCTTTTCGAAATACTAACATGGAACACTTTGAAAATTCACGATAAAAAAATAATCCTGCTGAATACAGCAGGATTTTATAATAACATAATTGCCCATATAAATCAAATGGAACAATCTGGATTTTTATATGAAAAGTGGACAGACAGAATTGAAGTTTGTGATTCTCCGCAAGCTATCTTTGACTCTTTGGGCGTAAGTAAACATTAAATCCGGATCTTATTATTGGCAGCTTAGCACCATCAGCATCAATATATGGTGATGATCTGTTATTACCCAGATCAATCATAATTGCAGTAAAAAAGTTTGATGCCCCAATTGCTCTTCTTCCATAACCAACGCCCACCAATAAGCTAGGAGCTTCTTCATTAAACTTATACTCCTGTCCACCACTAAAACTCATGTCTTTAAGCGTAGTTTTTATCCAGTTGTATTCAGGTTGAGCTTGTATAAAGAATCCTCTTAACGGGTATATTCTGGTAAATACTCCTCCTCCGTATGTTGTACTGCGTTGTCTTAATCCGCTGTTATACTGGGCTCTTAAAGAGAAATAATTAATGTTTGTTGAGATACCTGCATCAAGCCAGTTAGCTATGCTGTAGCCAACCTCAGGGTTTGCACCCACGTTAAACGTACCTGTCCCTAATCCAAATCCTATGCTTCCTCCTATGAAAATATTGTCTCTTCTAAATCCTCTTTGCTCCGTTGTATCTTCTAATGTCTCCTGTGCTATACTTGCGGAACCTACAACCAACAAACAAAAAGCTATTATTATCTTTTTCATTAATCTCTTGTTTTAAACTGTAGTCTCCAGATCAAAAATCTTACCTGCATTTAAAATATTGTTAGGATCAAACGCTTTTTTTATTTCCTGCATAAGTCTTAACTGCGTTTTATCAAATACAATGTCTAAGTATCTTTTTTGAATAAGACCAATCCCATGTTCACCACTAATGGTTCCGCCAAGTTTATATACTAACTCAAACAAGGCACGAA
>DASVST010000536.1:0-2474 GCA_036387965.1 Segetibacter sp.
ATTCTGTAGCTATAGGAATTAGCATGGCAGCAACTGCAATGGTAGCAAGACGTGTTGGTGAAAAGGATTCTAAAGCCGCTGCAAAGGCTGGTATGCAGTCAATATTTCTATCGCTGGTAGTTACCTTAGTTATAAGTATACCTGGATTTATTTATGCTGATGATATGCTAAGACTAATGGGTGCAGAAGAGCCCGCTGTAGAAATGGGTACAGTTTATACACGTATTATTATCGGCGGAAGTCTTGTAATCGTTTTGCTGTTCCTCATCAATGGTATTTTTCGTGGTGCCGGCGATGCAATGATGGCCATGAAGAGTTTGTGGCTCGCCAATATCTGCAACATTATTTTATGTCCCTTGCTTATACGGGGATTCGGACCCATACCTGCTATGGGTTTGATGGGCGCTGCTATTTCAACAACTATTGGTCGCGGTATTGGCGTTGCTTACCAGCTATATCATTTATTTAATGGTGAAAGGATGGTGCGGTTTACGCTAAAACATCTTGCACCCGATTGGTCTGTTATTCGCTCACTTATAAGCATTGCCTGGCCCGGAACTTTGCAGTTTTTAATAGGTTCGGGAAGCTGGATAGTATTAGCAAGCCTTGTTGTACAAACAGGACAAAGTGATGCATCGGCAGGTTACCAGATTGCTATAAGAATAGTAATGTTTTTTCTGCTGCCAGCATGGGGAATGAGTAATGCGGCCGCCACTTTAGTAGGCCAAAACCTGGGGGCAAACAAACCCGAGAGGGCAGAGCTTTCTGTTATTCGAACTGCAAAGTACAACGCAGTGTTTATGGGTGTTGTATCTATATTTTTTATCATGTTTGCACATGGCATCGTTTCGTTTTTCACACAAGAAGAAATCGTGATTTCCTATGCTGTTGATGCATTAAGAATTGTAAGTGCAGGATACTTTTTCTATGGTATAGGTATGGTGATGGCAAATGCTTTTAATGGTGCAGGCGATACCCGCACTCCTACTGTGATCAACTTGTTTGGCTTTTGGTTTTTTCAAATACCACTTGCTTACCTGCTTGCTAAAACATTGGGTATGGGTCCTCTTGGTGTTTTTATTGCAATACCCGTTGCAGAAACTGCAATCACTATTGCTGCATATATAGTTTTTAAGAAAGGAAAGTGGAAAACTAATAAAGTTTGATTTACACCTTAATTATTCAGATATGGATTTGCAACTTTTAGCGGCACAACTGAGAAAACCTGAGGGCGAAACGGGCAAGCACATTGGTGAATTAATGAACAACGGCAACCGGCTAATAAACGTGTGGACAATTGATGCGCTTGATTTGCAGGAAGAAGATTCTGTTCTGGAGATAGGTATGGGCAATGGCTTCTTTGTAAAAGATATACTCACAAGCAAACGCAATGTTCGCTATGTAGGGCTAGACTATTCAGAGGTTATGACTGAAGAAGCAAAAGAGATGAATGTCACTTTTTTAAAAAGCGGGAAGGCTGAGTTTTTATTAGGAACTGCCGATTTGTTGCCTTTTGCCGATGAAACGTTTTCAAAAGTATTTACCATAAACACTATTTATTTCTGGGGCAATGCCAGTAAAGAACTGACAGAAGTAAAACGGGTTTTACGACCCGGAGGTAAATTTGTTATCGCCGTTCGTTCAAAAGAAACAATGCAGCAGATGCCATTTACAGAATTCGGTTTTATAAAGTATGATGAACAAGAACTGGTTGCAGTTTTAGAACATAACGCTTTTAAGATAACATATATCAACAGGCAAAAGGAACCCGCGTTTGATTTTGATGGACAGCAAATGCAGCTCGAAAATATAATTGTAAGCTGCACCCGCTAACAAATTACTGGTATTGAATGTACATTGGTTTAGGAACAAACTTCAACAACTCCTGAGGTGTATATAATTGATCTTTACCTGTCTTTGTATCGTTGCCATAGAATATCTTAAACCCTGTAAACATTACCGGCTCTTTGTGAACATATCTTAACCATGTAGACCTTTTTAAGATCTTATCTCCGAAGCCATCCATATCAATTATTACCTGCACTTCCGGTGTTTTCTTTATCCTCTCATAACCGGTTACCATCCCTTGAGTAAAGCGATGTATAACTAACATTTTCGGAGGGATGTTATTCTTTCTTACAACATCTGCAAGAAAATCTATGGCATCGTTTATATCGTCTGCGTTGAAGGTTCCTATCCTGCTTCCGGGTCTTTCTCCTCCTTTCATGGAAAACTCAGGATCAATTCCCATATGCACATCCGGCATCTTCATGTATTTTTCAAACTCTGCTACTTCTGCTTTTACTGAGCTGTGTCCAACCTGAATATCAACAAAAGAAAGTGCATTAATTGACCGCGCCCAGCTTATAACCGTATCTACCTGGTGGAAAGGCATACGAAGCCTGTGCTTGCCATCTTTTCCCGGCATACCTTGAGCGGTTACTGCAACATAATGTAAAGCGGGGATTGTTGGA
>DASVST010000537.1:0-3131 GCA_036387965.1 Segetibacter sp.
CATTAATATCCGGTGGTTGTGGAGCTTGGAATGGATACAAATTAAGTAAGACATGTCTGATTTTTGAATATGGGGAACAAAAATATAAAAGTAAAATTTTAATCCCAAATTTCTTATGTCAAGACTTAGTCGCACCTATGACTAATACTTTTGGGATGATATGTTTATAAATTGTTATGGTAGAAGAGGAGCTTAGAAAAGAGTCTCATTACTTATTCCAATTATTAACCATTTACTCAAAAACCCAAACAAATGAAAGGACTTTGATAGATTTATTAATAACGGAAATTGAGGAAATAAGAAAGAGAAATTTATCTAAGGCAACTCAAGGCTTATTCCTACAGTTTAATTATCCAAAACAAATTAAGAAACATGGGAACGATGAAGTTTATGAAGTAGAACCATTTATATTGGCCGAATCGTGGCTTCATTATTCAAATAGCTAAATTTTTTGGGTAATTTTATTTTTAAAATTAAAAATTAAAATTAAAATTATAATGCGGGAAGGGTTTCAAGAAAGGGAATTATATCCAGGGGAATTTCCTGACGATGAAATTGTATCACCTTCCTTTTTGAGACATTACGAAATAGACTGGAATCACCGTATTTTGATACACACGTTGAAAGTTTATTACGCAATTAATCAAACCGAAATTATAATTTTACAAAAGTTGGAAAGCGAAATTGAACGATTGATGAAATTAGTGAGGGAAAATCACGGGGATGAGTATGTAAATGAATTGAGAGAAAATTGGGGTTTCCCACGAAATCTTAGACACGAAATTAATAGTGCTGACGAAATAGAAGCAGCGTGTGATTTAATGTTAGTAATGGGAGTAAACAGGAGAAATAAGAAAAAACAAAGTTAAAACCGTATGGCGAGATTAGATGTCACAAAGGGATAACGATCAAGAAAATTCCGAAAAATCAGCTAGAGAAGAACGGTGGAGAGAAAGGAATAGAAAAAGAGAAGTTGAAATAATACGTGAAACAATAGTATTAAATACTAATCCATTTTATAATTCAACTCCTTCGCCCCTTTCTGTAGGAAAAAAGGTATCTAATTTTATCTTTGGACTTACAAGAGGAAATAAGGAAATAAAACCTCTTTTGTTAAATTCACCACAAGCACCTGTTGGAAGATCACCTACAGAACAACAACCATCTGTTTCTATAGAATTCCCAACAGAAGAAGTGTTAAGACAAACTGTTGAGGCTAGTAGAAGAAGTCATTCTTATTATCTACATGAAAATGAGAATGACGATTTACAAAGTTTTAATGAATTAACACAAGGAACCTCTAGTTCAATTAAAACGGAAATTACAAAGCCTAAATTAGCTATTGAATTGCAACTTAAACTTGAATATGCAGCCAGCACATCAGTTGATCCTACAGTAAGACAGCTCGATTTTCTTACGCCTAAACCGGAACCTACTTCCTTTTGGGATATACATAGGGATGTGAGATGGGGAATATTTGATACTAAAGAGGCTAAACAAACTTCAACTACTACACTAACTGGAGTTTCGTCTACCTCCTCAAGTGCGACTAGTGAGGAAATAGAAAAAAAGGGAGGAAAAGACAAAGAGGAAATCCCACAAAAATCCCCTCGAAAGGTATTTGCTTTTAAATCCTTTCCTCAACCTCCACGTCCACCAGACCCTCCACCACCACCACCACCAGTAGAAGTAGGCGGAATGGCTCTACCTGTCCCTAACCCGAGACATCTTAATATCGCTCCATACCCTCATTTTTTTGGATCAGTAGGAGAAGATCCTGATGCCTATATTGATAGGTTTGTGACTGTAGCAGTGGCAAACGATTTGTCACCCCAAAAGTACCTAACAAGCTTTCCGGGAAATTTAGTGGGGGAAGCAGCCTATTGGTATCATGGATTAAATCCAAAACCTCTTACATGGAATCTGTTAAAGGAAGCATTTCTTGATAGATTCCGACCTCATGATTTTACCTCAAGCCTACAAAGGCAACTGATGGCTTTTAAAATGAGTCCTTATGAATCTATTTCTTCAGGATACATTAGATTAAAATTGATATTGCATAAATGGCCTAACCACGCACTGTCTGACATGTTTATTAGGAATATTTTTATAAATAGTATTCCTAATCCACAATGTCAATATCAAGTGAGAGTGTCTAATCCGCTTACATTCGATGATGCCTTTAATTGTGCAAGAAATTGGGAGGAGTCTATGGTAGGATCGGGATATGGGCTACAATTACCACCACCTCAACCTCCTTCTTTAGAATATCCATATAATCAATTATCATTTATGGGAGGTTATTCTAAAGATGTGAATAATTATAATTTTCAAACACCCACTCCTTTACCTATAACGCAAGGGCCTTTTCCCAATAATGCACCCTTATTGCTAACAGCACCCGAGGCCCTCCAAGCCAAGGGAATTCAACAATTGACGGATAAAATGCAAGAATTAGCAGTGCAAGCTGCAGAAGCTAAAATGCACCGGCCTAAACCTGATAATAAGAGGACAAACATGTGGTGCACTACTTGTGGAGGACAAGGACATTTAAATAATGAATGTTCTACTCCAGAGGAGGCTAAAATACAATTGAAATGTAGTTATTGTGGGGGAAAGAACCATCATGTAGGTAATTGTCGAAATTTAAAAGAGGTGAGATTAGTTGCTCAACAAATCTCTCCACCACGCGATCAAGGAAATAAACCTAATTATGCAATTATTCCTAAAAAGCCATTTATTCAGCAACGTGAGAATAATAATAATAATAACCGTCCTTACGAACGCAAACCAATAATTTGTTATAATTGTAATGAACCGGGACATATCGCAAGAGAATGTCCAAAACCTAAGAAAAGTGGGTTAGGAAGAGCTGAATTGCCATGTGGCAGATGTCAAAAGAATGGACATATAGCCAATGATTGTAATGCTCCCAACCCTGTTAAACCACCCAGAATAGAAGAAATGCGGGATGTTAATATGGTAAACCAATGTCAAATTTCACCCGTAAGGGATGTGTTTATCACACGATCAGCCGCTAAGGTTCAACTACGTTTTGAGGAGAATGAACAGTCTAGTAGTTTAGATAGTGACTATAGGTTGGGAAGAAATAAAGTAGTTGAGAAGCAAAA
>DASVST010000538.1:0-6799 GCA_036387965.1 Segetibacter sp.
ACCTGAGTTTCTTGCGATGTATGGCGGAGACCCTGCCCCGTGTTTTGTAAAGGGAACAGCAACTGATGGCCCGCTGGTTTGATCCTTCATCAAGAAGTTCATCTTAATGGTATTGGCCGGATTAGCTATATCCGGTCCTGATAAGTTTTCCAATCCGGTAGCAGCATAACATCCAACCCATATAGCTCCTTTATAATCCCTGTTCCAGTAGTATAAATTTTTATGCTGATTCCAGTTTGCATCGGCATGCGGAAGTATAAAAATATCATCACAGCCATTTAGTTGGCTGGGTTGTTTATATGTCCATGCTGTACTTGGAATTTCTGCGTGCTCAAAATATTTTCTTGCTATAATTGTTTGTGAAGCATCAATTACCCAACGAGGTTCAATTGTCAAAGTTTTATAAACGTTTGCGGTAAAAGGGCTTACAGATGTATTTACCACTACACCTTTAGCAACCCACTGACTTATTAATGTATTTATAGCAGGGGTTAGATATGATGAATTTATAATGAAAGCACTGCCCTTGTACTGTACACCGTTATGTACGAAGTCTATACCATCCTTTACCTTGTTAGGATTAATTACCCATTTAACAGGCACTTTATTTACCAATAACTGGTAAACAAGACCATAGGGCTTTAAACCATTTGCTGCAGTCTGGGGCATTACCCCCATGTTTATGATCTTAGAGCCTGTGGGTATAGTTTCCACCTGGGCTGACGCTACAGAAGGAGCAAACAACCAAATAACCAGTAAAAAGATGCAAGTCTTAAGTAAATGTGTCTTCAACATTTTATGAAAATTATTTTCATGATATAGGATAGGAATACGCTTAAACAATAGAAGTCTATCGTTTACCAATGAAATAAAACGGAGAAATACCTGCGAAATTGTGCATTTGGTAACAAAATCGTCTCTCTCAACGTGTTAGTACAGGTTGAGAACAGAAATAGCTGGCATAATATTTTCAGCGAAAGACAATCTGAAGCAGGATTAGACAAGATTAGATAAAAGATAGATTTATGGGTACTTCTACAAGAAAAATTTCACACATATTCTTAGCCGATGATGATGAGGATGACAGAACGCTTTTTACCGAAGCTGTTAAGGTAATCTCTCCTGATATAAAGGTTACCTTGGCGGAAAATGAACCCAGCCTTCTGATTTTTTTGGATAGTGAAGTAGTTCCCGAAGTTATTTTTCTGGATGTAAACATGCCAATAAGAAGCGGACTGGATTGCTTAAGGGCGATAAAAAGCAACATCAATTATATAAATAGCGCGGTGGTGATGTATTCAACATCAAATAATATTAAAGACATAGATGCAGCTTACAATGAAGGCGCTGATTTCTACATAATCAAACCTTCTAATTATACTCTCTTAATTGATATTCTAAGATCCCTGTTTAATACCCTCAGCAGTAAGCGAAACTTTCATAGCAGGGAGAGCTTTTTGATTAATGAAGAAAGAAACCGCTATTCCACTATTTAGTCAGGAACATAAAAAAAGCCTCTTTCGAGGCTAAGCTATGGTGGTTTTCAATTGATATCACGCGACTTCTGCAACTTCAACATCTCCCTCATTCACAAGTTTATCTTTAGCAGCTATTTTATCTCTCAGGCTGAATTTTTCATGTATTTTCTTGACAATACTGGTCAGTTGTTTAAAGCTTCCGGGCTTCATTAAAAATATATCAACTCCAGCGTCGTAACATGCCTGTAAAGTGGGCTGGTAATCATTTTGGTTAAAGATTATAACAGGTAAGCTTGTAAAATTATCTTCATTAATAGCAGCTAGATTTTCAAAGAAAGTCTTATAAGGTAACTCTGTATCCAAAAGAATTACATCCGGTAACACTCCCTCTTCCAGAAAAGAAATCAGTTGCTCGTAATCGTGAACCAAAGTAAGTTGAACCGGTTGTGAGCCTTGTTGTAAAGCATCATTTAATTTAGAATAGCCTTCACTTATATTATCGGCTAATAGGAAATACACTTTTTTACTTACCTCCGGCTTCATTTTGAACGATTTAGTGGATATAGGATTCTATAGCCATAAAACTAATAATTGTGCCAAAATTTAAAATATGTGTAACAAGCTGATAATCATGCTCTGTGGACAGTATAGAGGTGAAACAAAAATGCCTCCGAACATTCGGAGGCATTTGCTATTAAGATGTGATGGTATTCTTATTTATTATCACCACCTTCTTCCTGCTGAAGCTTCTCTTTTATTGAAGCTAAAGCACCAAGATCGCCCAAGGTTGCTTTTTCAACTTTAGTTTGTAGATTTTTAACGGCCTTAGTTGTTTTATCAGCCTCAACTCTCGCCTCTTTTCTCGCTACTTCTTTTTCCTGGTGTTGCGCTTGTTCCCAAATACGGCTATGACTAACCACAATACGTTTTTCGTTGCGATCAAATTCAATAACCATTACTTGTGCATGCTCATCAGCAGTTAAAGTTTTTCCATCTTCTTTTACAAGATGACGTGCTGGTGCAAAACCTTCTAAACCGTAAGGTAATTGTACTGTAGCTCCCTTATCATCTTTCCTGGTAATGGTACCTTCGTGGATTGAACCGATTGCGAAAGTATCTTCCAGTGAATTCCAGGGATCTTCTTCTAATTGCTTATGCCCTAATTGAAGCTTCCTGTTTTCTTTATCTATACCCATGATGATGATGTCGATATGCTCACCAACTTTAGTATAATCAGCAGGATGGTTGTAACGCTTCAACCAGCTTAAGTCGCTGATGTGAATCATACCACCGATACCCGGCTCAAGCTCAACAAATACACCGTAAGGAGTAATGTTTTTAACTAAACCGGCATGCTTACTTCCTTCAGCAAATTTGGTTTCGATAGTGCTCCATGGATCTTCGCTCATTTGTTTGATAGATAAACTCATTTTGCGAGTATCCTTATCAAGCGTTACAATCTTAGCTTCATACTCGTCACCAAGCTTAAAGAATTCTTTAGCATTGATTGGTGTGTTAGCCCATGTAATTTCACTTACGTGAACAAGACCTTCAACACCTGGCATTATTTCTAAGAAAGCACCGTAATCTTCAATATTTACAACTTTACCTTTTACAACTTCGCCTTCTTTAACTGTATCAGCTAAAACATCCCAAGGGTGTGGAGTAAGTTGTTTTAAACCAAGACTGATACGCTTCTTATCATCATCAAAATCAAGTACAACAACGTTCAATCTCTGATCTAGTTTCAACACTTCGCTTGGGTGGTTGATACGTCCCCAGCTGATGTCAGTAATATATAATAAACCATCTAAGCCGCCAAGGTCCATAAATGCACCGAAGTCAGTGATGTTCTTAATTGTTCCTTCCAATACCTGTCCTTTCTCAAGCTTAGACATAATTTCTGCACGTTGTGCTTCGATGTCGCTTTCAATAAGGGCTTTGTGAGATACAACGGCATTCTTAATTGCTTCGTTAACCTTAACAACTTTAAATTCCATTGTTTTACCAACGAACTGATCGTAATCAGTAACTGGCTTAACGTCAATTTGAGAACCTGGTAAGAATGTCTCCATGCCAAATACATCAACGATAAGACCGCCTTTGGTTTTGCTGGTAACAGTACCTGTGATAACCTCGCCTGTTTTGTGTACTTCAACAATACGCTCCCAGGCACGGAAGATTCTTGCTGATTTGCGGCTAAGGTTAAGGTGACCTGCCCTATCTTCTTTTTCAACAACCATTACCTCAACATCGTCGCCAACTTTAAGGTTAGGAATGTCTCGGAATTCGTTCAAAGAAATAAGACCGTCACTTTTAAAACCGATGTTTACAACAACATCAGTTTTAGTTAAACCAACAACGTTACCAGTAATGATCTCGCTGTCGTTGATCTGTACAAAAGTGTTGTCATAAACACTGTCGTACTTTTCTCTTTCTTCTTTGTTGTAAGTACTAACATTACGTTTGTCAATACTCCAGTCAAAGTCGTCGTGAGGTGTTTCGATACGCTCAGGCTTTGCTTCAGCTGTTGGACCTGTTGGTTCAGCCGGAGTCGGATCTTCAGATGGTGCAGGAATTTCTGCAGGAATAGGATCATCACCGCCTGGCTGTTCTACTGATGGTGATGCATTGGTTGCTTCTGGTGTTGTAGCTGTTGAAGGTTCAGGTGCATTTGTTGTCGCTGTAGAAGCTTCGGGTGCAGTTTGTTCTGCTACCGTTGCGTTCTCCTGTGCATCAGCGTTTGAGTTATTAATATTTTCAGACATAAATAATCCCGAAGGTTTTAAATCGGGGCAGCAAAGGTAAGGAAAATGGGGGAAGGGAGTGCAGTAAATGAAGTTAATTGATCAGCCGTACTTTAGCATATAATGACTCTTGGGCAATCAGGTTAATTCAGGTATATTGAAGTACAATTTTGAATTGAATCTCTTCATAAAATACATACTGCTCATCTCCATTCCATTTGTAGTTTCTTGCGAAGGCAAGAATCACAAAACTTCTACTAAACGCTTACCACCGAAAGAGGAAAAGCTTGCCCAAAATTTCTCGATCAAAAAATTATATCAGGTACCAAGAATTACTGATGAACTCGTTTAAAGAGATTAGGAAGGAAACATCTAAGAGAGCGACTTTAAGAAAAAAGTACAGCAAGGAACATTTAAAGCATTTAAAAGAAAACCCGTACTATACCGAAAGGGGAAAAAAGTGATTCTTTAATCAAGATGGGATACGGTAAAGCCAAAGATTATAAAATATCCTCGACAGCAATTGAATTGATGAAAAAGTCTCATGAACCATATCAAGTGCTAATGGCAGAATTTGCGGAACTAAAAACTCTCGATTCTACATCTAAACGCTTGGTCTGGAAAAACCAGAGAAATACATATGGTAAGAAGGATCTTTTTGAAAGTGCCCCGCTATAGCATTTGCCGCAATCCACCCGCTCGTCCATGCGTGTTGAAAATTGAAACCGCCTGTTACGCCATCTACGTCCAATATTTCTCCAGCGAAATATAGATTAGGGACGATCTTACTTTGCATCGTATTTACATCTACCTCACTAAGCTTTATCCCACCGCAGGTAACGAACTCCTCTTTGAAAGTTGTCTTGCCCTTAACATCAAATTCTTGCGCAGTTAAGTTTTTAATCAACTTATTTTGTTCCTTCCCAGGAAGATCAGCCCACCTGATTTCCTCTTTGATATCACTCTGCTGCAACAGGTAAACCCAAAGCCTATTCGGCAAACCAAAGGGATTTCTGTTAATGATTTTTGTTGCAGAAATCTCATTCCGCTTTTGCTGCCAAATATCTCTTAAGGACTGCTCATTGTATTGCGGTACCCAGTTCACTAAAATTTTAAAATGGTAATTCTTATCTGCTAATTCCCTTGCTCCCCAAGCCGATAATTTTAAAATAGCCGGCCCGCTAAGGCCCCAATGGGTTATCAATAAAGGCCCGCTGTCGGAAAGTTTCGTTCCGACTACTTTAACTGATGTGTTTTCGACACTGACCCCCATCAAAGAAGTTATTGCATTAGCAGGCATGTTGAAGGTGAACAACGAAGGCACCGGAGGTTCTATAGTATGACTTAGTGAGGTAAGCCAATCAAACATTGAACTCTTCGGATAACCGCCACAAGCAACACAAACAAAATCCGAATCAAGAAAATCTATATCCGAAAAAACTAGTTTGAATTTCTTCTCTTCTTCACTTTTGGTTTCATTTTGAGGATTTTGGACTTCGGATTTTAGATTTCGAATTTCGATCTTCTTCACATCTCTATTCATCATGATTTCAACACCATACTTGTTTGCTTCTTTTAGCAAACAATCTATTATTGTTTGAGAGCTATCCGTTATGGAAAACATTCGTCCATCACTCTCTGTTTTCAGCTTTACTCCTCTTTGCTGAAACCATTCTATTGTATGCGTAGTATTGAAATGGTGGAAAGCTTTCTTTAAGAAGTTGGTTCCCCGCGGGTATTTTTTTACGAGAGAAGAAATCTCGAAGCATGCGTGTGTAACATTGCACCTTCCTCCACCACTCACTTTTACTTTAGATAACAGCTTACTTGTTTTCTCAACTATGATAACCTTTAGTGCAGGATTTAAACGTGCTGCATTGACTGCGCAGAAAAAGCCTGCGGCACCACCACCAATTACAACAAGTGTTTTTTGATTCATCGTTTAATGTAAAAACCCTCTTTCGAGGGCTATGATTTAAAGGTAAGTTGAATTTAAATTGCTGTTTGCTTTTTCAGCTTCTTCAATTTCTTTGAACGAAGAAAGTATATCAGCTTTGCCTTTTTTTATACAAACTGTATGTTCATAATGTGCTGATGGCTTCTTATCTTTTGTTCTTACAGTCCAACCATCTTCATCATAAAACACCTCTTTTACTCCGAGGTTAATCATTGGTTCAATCGCGATAACCATTCCCTCTTTCAGCTTTGGCCCGTTGCCACGTTTGCCAAAGTTTGGCACTTGTGGATCTTCATGTAAACTCTTGCCTAAACCATGTCCAACCAGTTCTCTTACTACGCCATACCCGTGAACTCTTTCTGTATAATCCTGTACAGCGAAAGCAATGTCACCAACCCTGTTTCCATGATGTGCCTTCTCAATTCCTTTGTACAGAGATTCTTTGGTAACCCTCATCAATTGCAATACTTCATCTGATGTTTCACCTAAAACGAAAGTATAAGCGCTGTCTCCATGAAATCCATTTTTAAAAACTCCCACATCAACAGAAACTACATCGCCATCTTTCAATTCATCATCAGTAGGAAAGCCATGCACAACTGCATCGTTTACAGAAA